>VXZL01000427.1 GCA_009845505.1 Candidatus Poribacteria bacterium
GTGTCAAATATGCGTCTTTCATACCGAAGTCTGCCCCAACACTCTTACCCGTTGTCGGCATCGGTTCCGTTTCTACAAAGTCTGTGATGAGATAAAGCCAATAATTACCACAAGCACCGCGCTTGATGGTGATACGACTGATATTGCCATGAAACTCGCGGTGTTTATGAAATGTATACGCCACTTTATCATGGCGCCATTTCCCTTTCTCCCATTTTCTGAAATTGAGGGTGAGACGAGTGGCTTTCAGCGTCCAACCCGATTGTTTGAGCGTCAACGACTTGAACTTATGACGCGGTTTGATATGCGGTCTACCACCAAGTTTCTTGAAAAAAGGCTCATAGGCAAGATGTATCCGTTTCAATTCTTCTTGCATCGCTTGACTCGGCAGTGCTTTCCAATGCGGATGCGTCGTGCGTTTCAACTCAGTCAAATGTTCACACATCGCAGCGTGGTTCGCATACGGCAAGCCGTCTTGATACCGTTGACGCTGCCACTTATGGAAGTATTCATGCACTTGCCACATATCATCAAGCAGGTTGCCAAGCCGGATACAATTGGATTGTTTGCCGATTTTGTATGTGTAGGTTCTCATGGTATATCAGACATCAGACTTTTAACCCCTAACGAGTGGGTAGGCAGACACATTGCCTTGCAGCAATGCTCGTTATGTCTGCCAGCCTGATAGAAGGATTATACCACATTTTTACTATAATTGTCAAGTTTTTCTTAGGTTTTCACGCACTTAGCAGGCTTATATCCCAAACCTAAAGGATTGGACTTTACGCCTGAATGCCCGTAATCAGTGCAGGCGGACGATTCTGATGCTGCATGCAGATCAAGCAGAGGGATAGACAGCAATACCATCCACGTCAGGCACAAAAGACTGAAAATTGTTTTGTGTTTCATATATCCTAACTCCTTTGAAGGGTATCACCTGAATTACTGGGTAGGAGGTGATGGCATTTCCTGCTCAAGTGCTTTTAACTTTGCGTCTATCTTTGCCTGTTTTGCCCACAACTCGTTATATCTGCGCCACATTTCTGAGTTCGCGTTATATTGTTTCCACTCCTCCACTGTTTTTGGAAATACTTCGGACATTTCGCGATTCAACTGCGAGTATTGGTCTATTAACTCGTGATATTTTTCTCGCCATGCGTGGTGAGCTTCGTGAAATGTTTGCATGCGTGCGGATGTCTCCTGTGTAGGTGCGGATGCCTCTTGATTCGGTGCAGCGACTTGTGCATTGACGAGCGCGACAGCGGCACTTTCGCCCCGCACTTCACCTGAAAAGTTCTCTTGAACAAGCGCGGGCGAGTTCACAGGCGTGTGTGCCTCATGCGGTTCTGCATGCCAGACATCCCCGTGCCAGTGTCCGCTCTCGGCAGTTTCCCCGGGCGGGGGCGGTTTCGGAGCGTTCACGCGCTCTTGGGTGCTTTGGATGTCACGGGTGGCTTGGCGTTTGACGGTGTTCAGATACAACAGACCACTGGCGACAAAGACCAGCACCAGGACCAATGCCATGAAAAAACGATTCTTGGATAACAGTCGATGGAACATGCGTTTATCTCCTTTGGGTGTTCAGAAAAATATCGGCGGCGAGGTGTAAGAGCACCGTCTCGCCATCTTTTTCGAGTCTGACGGATTTCGGCTGAACATCGGTGAGCATCAACCCGTGGATCGAATCACCGAGAAACACCTTTCGGTATTCGTCCGTCGCGGTGTCTTGTATCCATGCGGTTACGGCGACAGGCTCCGCAGGATACACCTGCGTGGCGAGAAGTTTCAAGTGCACACCTCTGTTCTGCTTTGGGTTCAAGTCCGTGCCGAGAGGGGCGAATAGGTTATTCTGAATTATCGTTTGGTAAAACTCGCTGTCAAGCGTCTCTGAAAACGCATCACCCTCAACAAAGACATCGCTTTCGAGAGGTCGGGGGGCTGCCTTGGGCAGCGCGGCAAAACGCTTTATCGCTTCTGTCGACTCTTCGGGCTGTGCTTGTAAACAATAAAGACCCAACGGACAACAGATCACCAACACAACACACACATCAAATCGCCAACGCTTGAAACACATAAATGGACTCCTTAGCTGTTAGCCGCATCCTGACAGAACATCGGTGGACACGGGGGTGAGGGTTCAGGAGCACAGAAGACAGAGGTCCCCGAACAGGATGGACTCGGTGTGTGCGTTCGCAAAGCACCGTATCCGAGTGTCAGCACAACGCAGAAAAGCAGGAGTGCCAGTCTCCAGTATTTCGTATCGTCTCGCATGGGGTATGACTCCTTATCGTAAACGTAATGACGATACCCCGAGACGTAGAGCAGTATACCACATTTCGAGGGTATCGTCAAAGGCAAGTAGTCGCATCGCGGGGTGCCTGGTTTTTCGGGGTATGCTGCGATGCAACGCGAAGAACCCAGAATACCTGCCGTGTGTCTGCGGAAGGCAGTATCTGGGTAGAAACAGTTTTGACAATCGTGAGAAAGACGGTCTTGTATTTTGTGAAGTAAACTACTTAACGTAAGGGGGGGGAGGAGGGGGGTAAATCGTGATGTTAACCAAAGAAACACACGGTGGCAGCGGAAAGAAGCGACTGTCTACCGAGCAGCACACGCCCAGCAACCGCACACCTAACGTCTCTATTTTCGATATTTTATGACTGATCCATCGATTCTTCATCTGTTATTTCCCCGCGTGAATGTGAAATGCACAGCGGCACTTTTTTGGGGGCCACCTTCCTGAAACATAATTATAGCCTACATC
>VXZL01000119.1 GCA_009845505.1 Candidatus Poribacteria bacterium
GGTTTCACGGAGCTTCATGAGGCCCCTTGATTTCATTGGGTTTGTGATTTTAGATTTGTGCGTTCTCCGTGAAATCGGTTTTTGGTTATATTTTATTTAACGAATTGGACTGACGACGCCGCGCTTTTGATTTTTCCAGTTGCCGCGCGTGAACCAGTACCCTATCAGGAGACATTGTACAACGTTTGATACCGCAATCCCCCACCAAATCCCCGTGAGTCCTATCAACTGGGAGAGCAGAACCACCAATATCAATCCAACCCCGAACTGAGAGAGTCCTGTAATCGTCATCGGGGACTTCGTATCTCCAGCACCGTTGAGCGCACGCCCTAAAACACTGGCGACAACCATGAACGCAAACGTCGCTGCGAGATACCGCAAATACACATTCCCAATCTCAATAACTGCGGGGTCGTTCGCGAACCAACCGACGAAGAACTGAGGGATCGTGAATAAGAAGATGCCGATAAACGTAACAACCGCCGCTGCTAAGACACTTCCTAAATGCGCTGATTTCTCGGCACGATCAATTCGGTTGGCACCGATATTCTGTCCAACCATCGGTGCTGTCGCGTTTGAGAAGGCAGTCCCAAAATGCATAACCAAGCTACGTAACCGCATACAGATAGCGTAGGCAGCAACGGGATTCGTGCCAAAGACAGCGACAATCCGAATAAACAACACGCGTGAACCGTGCCGCAACAACGCCTGCATGGACGTAAAAATTCCCAAACGCATGATTTGACCCCACAGTGAAAAGTTCGGGCGCCGTTGAACATGACGCAGAGAAATCACACTATATCCTCTAAAACAGAGATAAAGAAGGACAACAACGCCGAGACTGCGACCAATCACCGTCGCATACGCCGAACCGACCACGCCGAGTCGTGGAGATCCCCAGATCCCAAAGATGAGCAGTGGATCCAAAACGATGTTAACAACCGAAGAAAAAATTAGGACCACCATCGGTGTCATCGCATCCCCGGCACCGCGAAAAATTGCAGTGAGGGTGCGGGAGAGAAACATCACCACTCCACCCAGCAGCATCACGCGAAGATAGGGAACACCCAACGGAATGACTTCCGGTTCGACACCCATTAACCACAACCCAAATTCCGCTAACGGATAGCCTAACACCCCGATGCCCAACGCACAAACCACGTTAAGCATCAAGGATTGCATGGCAATATCCTCGCTTTCTCTACGCTTCCTGGCACCGATAAACTGAGACACAAGAATAATCGTCCCCGTCGAGATACCGTGTGCCAGAATGCTCACGAGCCGCAGCAAATTCCCACTGACCGCGACAGCAACGAGGGCTCCGGGTCCGAGCCGACCAACGAAAATCATATCAACGATGTTAAACAAATCTTGAAGGAGTTGACTGACAAAGGTAGGGATCGCCAATCGTAGGAGGGCTTTTGGAATGCTTCCGCGCGTTAGGTCGTGCTTGGACGTTCTCATACATTTCCTGCTGATGGGCACCCATAAAGACAAGTAAACTGGTCAGTGGAAAAGGAGTTCTTTGTAGCATAACCTGTTAGGTTGTGCATCGCACTCATACAGACTAACAGTCTATGCCACAAAAGACAGATATATTCATCAATCGGAAATCGTACTACATTATGGCTTCAGATGTTTTTCAAGAAAGGTTTTTGTTAATTCTGGGACTTTTGGATCCTTAAACCAACCGTGACCGCCGCCTTCTACCCTATAAAACTCAACCGGTGCCCCTATCGCTTCGAGAGCGTCTTTCAATAACACGCTCTGGTGATACGGAACAAGTTTATCCTGATCCCCGTGGATAATCAGAATAGGTGGATCGTCTTTGGAGACATAGGTGATAGGATTCGCTCGTGCCACGCGGTCCTCATGCTCTTGAATGGGTCCACCGACCAATTTAGACTCTGGCGAATCAGGTGCGTCATGAACCAATCCATCTGGGAGGCGATGCGTGTCCATCTGAAGGAAATCTGTGGGTCCGAAGTAATTAACGACGGCTTGTACCCGACTGGACACTCCCAAGTTTTCACCCACTTCAAATTCGGTTACATCACCAGCTGTGCCGAGCATAGCAACGAGATGACCACCCGCAGAAGAACCCCATGCGGCGAAGCGATTCGGATCGAGACGATAGGTTTCCGTATTCGCGCGGATCCACCGCACCGCGGCTTTCACGTCTTCGATTTGTGCTGGAAAGATAGCGTGCTGGCTCAACCGGTAGCCGATACTCGCACCCGCATAGCCCGATTTGAGATATTCCATCGGGGCATAACGTTCCTTGCTACCACCGAGCCACGCACCTCCATGCACCCAGATGATGAGCGGTAGGTTTTCTTCCGTGTCCGGCACATAGAGATCGAGTTTCTGGCGTTCGTGCCCATCGGTAACATAAGCAATATCCCGATGTACCGTTACGCCTTCAGGAACTTTTGGTTCAGTTCGATTTCGTTGCTGCGCCAGCACCGAAGTCTCGACAAGAAAACAGAAAATTAACGCAACCGCGACAGTGATTCGTGTCATCGACTTTCTCCATTCTGCCCGATAGATTCGGACGCTTTTGTATTTTCGGCAATCATTGCCTCCAGCTCAGTTCTCAAATCTTGAATCTGAGAAATTTTATCTGCCATCTGCTCGAACATCTGCTGTTTGGCTTTGATGCCCTCACTGATCAGAAACGCCGTCGCTTCAGAACGACTGTTAAATTGTCCGGTCTCCACAAGCTCGTCAATCCGATTCAGATTCTCCTCATCGAC
>VXZL01000588.1:0-1367 GCA_009845505.1 Candidatus Poribacteria bacterium
TTAACCTTCAAGCACAATTGATGCTCGGAAAGACCTACCTAGATGCCAAAAGCTATTCGACTGCCCGAGCAACTTTTTTTGCTGTTGCTAACAAAGACGGTAATGGAGAGATAGCCGCGCACGCACGATACCTGCGGGGTTGGTGCTATATCCATGAACAGGCTTGGTTTAAAGCCATAGCGGAATTCCGCACAGCGCAACAACTTCAGCCGAATACCCCATTGAGTCAGACCTCCGCTCGGCTTGCTGACATGACTTATGCAAACACACCTTTACCCTTCAAATCTCCCCGACTGGCTGAGTGGATGTCCACCTTTCTTCCAGGAACTGGACAGATCTACGCGGGTAAATTGGAAAAGGGATTGATCTCGGGTGCAATCAGCGCAGCTATATTCTACCTGTTGGCAGATTCCATACGTGAGGAGCGTTATGTAGATGCGGCTGGGATTTGCTTGGTGAGTTCACGCTTCTATCTCGGCAATCGAGTCAACGCGCGGGAGTGGACGATTGAACACAACCGTAAGCTTGAGGTTAACTTCATCCATCAATTGAAGCAACAGATGCGAGATAGCACACCATCAGCGCCTCAACTGAAACTGCCGGGTTAATGTCGTGGACAGGACTCAGGTAGTTTTATCAAGAACAACAAGATTGTTGTTGAACTTGAGCCAACCCCTCTATTCAATACATTCAGCTCTGGTCCTTTACAATCGACACGCGTGCTATGCAGCAGTTTCAACATCGACGAGCACACGTTCCACTTCCTGTTCCCAAGTCCCTTCAACCTTGACACCATACTCATTGACACCACCAGTTGCTTCTATACCTGTCAGATAGGGGCGAGTCGTCCGATTATCTTTGACTAGCTGCGGTTCAGCATAATCAGTATGCAGGAAATGAATTGCCAAGCCAGCGCGCGATTGGGCGGTGTTGTTGTGACCGGTCGCGTGAGCGGTGCCATAGCAGAAGAATGCGACACCTCCTGCGGGCAACTCAAGAGATACAGCGCGCTCTTCTGGTGGGTAACATCGGATGTGATGGTCGCTGTGGGGATCGCGGGAGTGTTCATACTGCTCTCGATGAGAGCCGGGAATGACACGGAGGGTTCCGTTGGCGACTGTTGCATCGTGGATGGCTGTCCACATTGCTGTACCGCGCAAAGGATCGCTAATTTTGAAGTAGGCGTTGTCCTGATGCCAATTGGTAGGTGAGCCGGTATTGCCCGGTTTAAGAAAAATCTGATCCAGATGCTCAATGATTCTGTCCCCGATGAGTTGCGTTACTACGTTGATGATTTTAGGATCAAACGGCATTGCTCTGAAGAAATCGCTCTTGTGATAAATCGGACAGATTTGGAAGTTGAACTG
>VXZL01000588.1:1377-2756 GCA_009845505.1 Candidatus Poribacteria bacterium
GTTTTTCCGTCACCATCGGTTGCAACGTTCCGCAACAAGCCGTCTCGAAACAGGCGGTCGAGTTCAGCTTGCAGCGCTTTTACCTCGCGCCGAGAGAAAAATTCGGGAATGACGAGATACCCCTGCTCCTGAAAGTGGTGGATGTCCTGTTGGGTTAACTCCATTGTGTTATCTCCTACTCATGATTTTATGATGGATTTGGTGATTAGAAATGCCTTGATTTCGTTGATGCTCAATGTTTTTCGGGTGCTGCTTTCACTTGATGTCTTTCACAAAATGCGTTACAATATTTTACCCTGTTCCGTCTTTTTGTCAAACGAAAAAGCGGAAAATACCCGAAACACCGCTTCACATTTTTTGACAGTAAACCATAGGGAGAAACCCTTGAATCTATCCGAGACACCCCTTGCAAGTTTTGAAAAAGAGATAGACACGCTTCGCGAGGTCGGTAATCACTTTCACGCACGCGGTTGGTCGCTCGGCACCAGTAGTAATTACAGCGTGGTGACTCGTCGTGAGCCGCTGGAGTTGCTAATTACCGCAAGCGGGAAAGATAAGGGCTGCCTTTCGCGAGGCGATTTTGTGCGTGTGGCTGGCGATGGTCTCCCTATCGTTGGTAATCAGCCGAGAGCATCTGCAGAGACGCTGCTACATATTGCTATCGCTGAACAAGCTAATGTTGGATCAGTGATGCACACACACTCCATCTGGGGTACGCTGCTCTCAGATTTTTATTTTTACGACAGGGGTTTCAGGATTGAAGGCTATGAAATGCTCAAGGGACTTGCCGGCGTAACGACCCATAAGCATGCTGAGTGGGTGCCAGTATTTGATAACACACAAGATATCCCCGTGCTAGCTGAACAGGTTCGCCAATGCTTGAAGGATTCCGAGTCTCCTATTCAGCACGGATTTTTAATTCGGCGACACGGTCTGTATACATGGGGCTGCGATCTAGACGAAGCGAAACGACACATCGAAATTTTTGAGTTTCTATTTGAATGCGTTGCTCGGCGTCTGACCTTTGACGGAGTGATGCTAAATTCACCCAACAACTCTTAACTTGAATCGTAGGGGCGAGGTTGCCTCGCCCGATGGACTGGGAAACCCAACTCCACTGAGGAGGAACATCATGGCTCGCATTCGAGTGCAGGACGAAAACCGAGAAATCACTGATCATCAAGAGATTTCCGAATTTTTAAAGCCATTCGGTATCTCGTATGAAAATTGGGATGTCGAAGGGCGCGTTGGTCCTGAGGCGACAAACGAAGAAATTCTGGAAGCTTATGCTCCGGAGATCGAACGCCTCAAGGAACAAGGCGGATTTGTAACGGCGGATGTTATTAATGTGACGCCGGAGACGCCCGGTTTAGAGGATA
>VXZL01000633.1 GCA_009845505.1 Candidatus Poribacteria bacterium
CAATTCTGCGGCGTACTCGCCCAAATGCGACGTGCATTATTGCCCGTCGATTACCCAATTAATTTTTTAGAAAAACCATGTCAACATTTTTCAAACGTTATATTGTCCTACTGCTGATTTTTATAGGCATTGGACTCCTATGGAACACACTGTTCATTTATCCGATCAAAATCTTCGTCGTGTTTATGCATGAGGTGAGTCACGGACTTGCGGCAATCGCAACAGGTGGCCGTATCGTTGAAATTCAGATTAACCCGCAGCAGGGAGGGCATGCACTTACACAAGGCGGCTCTCGGTTTTGGACGTTGACTGCGGGGTATCTCGGCAGCCTCTTGTGGGGCGGTCTTATCCTGCTTTTGGCAGCGAGAACGCATTTCGACAAAGGGATTAGCATCCTTATCGGTCTCGGCATGGTGGCAATTTCCATCGCCTACGGTGAGAGCACTTTTACCTATCTGTTCGGCATCGGTTTCGGTGTCGCGCTCATCGCCATTGGGTTTTATCTCTCAGAAGCCATCAACGATTGGGTCCTACGTATCATCGGCGTGACGAGCTGCCTTTACGCGATTCTGGACATCAAAAGCGATGTCTTAGATAGATCCAATCTCCGGTCAGATGCTCGGATGCTCTCAGAAGTGACAGGCATTCCAACCGAAGTGTGGGGTGTGCTTTGGATTCTTATTGCAATTGGACTCACCTTCTGGTTCCTCTACTTATCCGGCAAGACTACGGACAACACTCCAGAACCCACTGAAGAAGATATTTAACACCGCCAGAAACCGACCTTAACTGACTGCTGAAAGCGCAGCGTCCTGATTGCTGGTCGCTATCTTAAAATGGACTAAATAGTCTCGGTGATATTCCGATAAAGTGGAGGAACCACGCGCAAAGACCTATCAGGAAAAGTGGAATACAGACAAGCACGATGAGAATGAAGAAACCCCACACCCACGAACCTTTGGATTTGGCAACCGTTGCCAGACGCGCAAGCAGCGTCCCACCACATATCATAATTACAACAACGAAACCAAAAACAACTACCAACACCATCTTTGACCCTCACCCCCAAGTTTCTTTAACAGGTGTCAACCGCCAGAATTTAAATGGAAGATTGGAAAACTGGAAGGTTGGATACCTATTCTTCCGTCCTTCCATTCTTCCACCCAAACACTGATAATTGATAGCTGCTAAAAAGGCACCTATCTATTGAAAAGCACATAAGTCACAGACATGAAACACCCTTCCAAAAGCCCCATCACGCTACGCGCAACGCTGATTGGTATTTTCCTTATTCCATTTAATAGCTACTGGGTCCTACACCTCAGTTATATCTGGGATTCCAACCGACCCACGAGTTTGGCACTGCTCTTCAATGTCCTATTTACGTTGCTTGTTCTTATCGGATTCAGTACAATCCTGCGTCGCTTGCGACCGAACTTGGCGTTTACACAGAGCGAATTGCTAACCATCTATGCGATGCTCTGCCAAGCCTCCGTTTTCGCTGGACGCGATATGCTGCAAGTTTTGGTGCCGTTGATGGGTAACGGGTTCTGGTACGCAACAACCGAAAACGAGTGGGCACAACTCTTTCACCAACATCTCCCTGAATGGCTCGTCGTTGGAGAACAAGAAATATTACGAGGTTTTTATGAAGGCGAATCCACATTCTACCTTCGGACGCACATAGATGCATGGCTATTGCCGACGTTGATCTGGGTAGGCTTCTGTCTTGTCATCGGCGTAACAATGCTCTGCTTCAATGTCCTGTTACGCAAACAGTGGCAAGAACACGAACGCCTCACCTACCCGATCGCACAACTCCCTTATGAAATCACACGAGCCGCTACAAACACAGGTCGCCTGTCAACAACCTCTCATCTCTTTTTTAATCGACGGATGATGGTTGTTGGGTTAAGCATCGCCGCCGTGCTGAACCTTGTCTATAGTTTACATCAAATCGATCCTGTTTTCCCGACAATTCCGCTCTATCACGGATTCCGACTCGCAGAAAAGCCGTGGAGCGCAATGAATAACCCCGGCTTCCGTATCAGTTTCTTTCCGTTTGCCATCGGCGTAGGTTTCCTGATTCCGCTTGATTTAGGGTTTTCCTGCTGGTTCTTCCATCTGTTTTGGCACTTTGAACGGATTATCGGGGATATGTTCGGTTGGCGAAGTGCCATCGGATTTCCGAGAGAGATGGCGCAAATCCGAGGGGTCTGGATCGCGCTCTTCCTCTGGACAGTGTGGATGGGACGCGCACACATCAAAGTCGTCTTGCAGACTATTTTCGGTAGATACACACAACCTGCAAGCGACGAAGGTGAAGCGATGCGCTATAGGACAGCAGGCATCGGCGTGCTTGTCGGGTTTATCTTGATTCTGGCATTCTGTCTGAAGGCAGGAATGTCCCTCTGGTTCGCAGCCTTATTCTTCGGACTCTATCTCGCTATGTCAATCACAATCACCCGGATCCGTGCCGAACTCGGTCCACCCGCACACGACCTTTACAACGCCGGTCCAGACCTACTTTTGACGGACGCACTCGGTACACGCCGCATCGGCAATCGCAACCTCTCGGTGATGTCCCTCTTTTTCTGGCTGAACCATCTCTCCTACCGCGCACACCCGATGCCGCATCAACTGGAGGGGTTGAAACTCGCACACCAAACCCGTTTCAACCCTACCCAACTGATTTGGGTGTTGGCGATTGCGATCTTCGTAGGTGCGCTCTCTGCGGCGTGGGGACACCTCCATCTCTCCTATCAAGTCGGTTTAGAACAGGCACGCTCGTGGTATGCCCGCGCCGCTTTCAACAGACTTGCGGGATGGCTCTATAACCCCAGCGAAACGAGTATCAGCGGTATGCTCTATACCGCCGGTGGATTCGGCTTTGCTGTTAGCCTCCTGCTCCTACGGTGGCGATTCATTCAGTGGCCCCTACACCCTGTCGGCTATGTCGTTTCAAGTTGGTGGACATTCACTGGGTTGTGGTTTCCGCTCTTAATCAGTTGGGTCGTTAAACGGATACTGCTCTCGACGGGTGGTGTTCGCTTATATCGGCGATCCATCCCATTTTTCATCGGCTTGGTCATCGGCGATGTAATAATCGCTTCCATCATTAGTATTCTGGGGCTGATTTTCGACTTCCGCGTTGTTTATCTGAGTTGGTGATGTCTTTATGGAACTTCACAATAGGTTGGTAAAAGGAGTTGCGAAAATCGCAATAGTAAAGGAGCAAGAAATGGGTAAGGAACAGTTTGCATTCGTTTGTTTTTTCGGGTTGCTTTTTCTCTATAGCTGCCATTCGGAACGGGTTTCGCCCGTTCAAGAGGATAGGGTCTCATTGTCTGCATTTAATGAGACATTTGGCTCGCCGCATATCTTCGATGCCGATGAAGGTGTTTGTTATTACATGGGGGCTTGGGGCCCCGGCGCAACGCTGATGAAAATTCGGTTTCAGGACGATATGATTTTAAGCATGGAATCCGAATACTATGAGGAAGCTGTCTTATCCACCTATATCCCACGCTTGATTGAGTCGCTTCGGGTTGAGGAGAGCGAAGTCGATGAATTTTATCGTAGGATAGGGATAAATCCGCTGGACGTTGCGAATCGAGCCTTAATGTTTCTAACGAATGTTATGCACCAAACATATCCAAATGGCTATGGTGAACACTACATGACAAGTGAGCCTTACAAAGATACGCCGTTTGAAACTTCCTACCCCGTCTGGTCTCCGAATTCCTATCAACAATGGAACAAATGGTGGCAACGGAAAGGACATGTTTATTTTTCTCGCTTCCAACCCAAAGGAGTGTATTTTATGGGGGATGACCGATAAAAACTTCTGTAAAAAACTTGACTTTCCCAACCAGACTTGGTATCATTATCCTTATGGAGACAATAGAAACGGCACTCAACGTGAACATCGGCGGGATCGAGATGCGGAACCCCGTCATGACGGCATCCGGCACCTTCGGCTACGGAAGTGAATACGCTGATTTCGTGGACCTAAATCAACTCGGCGCAGTTGTCGTCAAAGGCGTTACGAGTGTCCCGTGGCCCGGCAATCCGATGCAGCGTATCATGGAAACCCCCTCCGGCATGCTCAACGCCATCGGACTCCAAAACGTCGGTGTAGACGGTTTCATTTCAGAGAAACTCCCCTACCTCCGCGACTTTGACGTGCCAGTGATTGTCAATGTCTGTGGCAAAACGGTCGAAGAATACTTGACAGTGATTGAGAAACTAAACACCGCAGACGGTGTTGCTGGCGTAGAACTCAACATCTCCTGTCCGAACTTAGATTGTGGCGGTATGAGTTTCGGTGTCGATGCAACGCTGGCATATCAACTCGTTAAAGAAGTCAGAGCTATAACACACCTACCGCTATTGGTGAAACTCTCCCCGAACGTCACAGACATTACCGTAATTGCGCGCGCTGTCGAGGATGCCGGTGCAAACGCGCTCTCTGCCATCAACACACTCCTCGGCATGGCGATCAACGCTGAAACACGAAAACCCGAACTGGCAAATGTGACGGGCGGACTCTCCGGGCCTGCAATAAAACCCGTAGCACTCCGATTGGTCTGGGAGGTCTACAAAAGCGTCTCTATTCCGATTGTAGGGATGGGGGGTATTATGACCGCAAGGGATGCTGTGGAATTCTTTATTGCCGGTGCGTCTGCTGTAGCAGTAGGAACAGCGAACTTCGTCAATCCCTGTGCATCGATGGAAGTGGTGAAAGGTATCTATGACTATCTTCAGAAAGCAGATATGAAATCGGTTAAAGAATTGGTTGGAAGCTTAAAGGTCAATCTGTAATCGCTGCTGAAAAAATTGATATTTTCGGACAATCTGGTGTATAATTAGAATATGGCACAATACTTTGATAATGCAGCAAAATATGTTATGCTTCAACACGCACAAGAATTCGCGGAATTCATGATGGGGTCTTCAGATATCATCGTTCGGGAGAAACTCGAAACGAAAGAACCCACACTCAAAGCGCATGAAAATGATAGCACTTTGAAGGTGGAAATCAACAATGAAACTGTGATACTCCATACAGAGGTGCAGACAGATAACAGCAGAAAACCGATGCACTATCGTATGGCAGCATATCACGGTTTTCTCATGAATTTATATGAGCTCCCTGTCTATTCCAACGTTCTCTATCTACACCCGAGGGCAGGCAGGAATGATAAAGGTTATTATGCGGACAAGGGTCCGGGTTATGAATACACACTACGCTATAAAGTGATAAGACTTATCGAGATAGAAGGACAATCGGTTTTGGAAATGCAGGCACCGGGATTATTGCCCTTCACGCCGCTAATGAAACCACCAGAAAGAATAGAACCAAACCGCTGGCTGGAAAAATGTATTGACGTGACAGCCTCGGCAAGCGTGGATCAAAGCACTCGTGATACTTTACTCGCAGCACTCGGCATTTTTGGTGAATTGGTTTATGAACCACAATTGATTAAAAAACTTTTACCGGAGGGTATCATGCAAAAATCTCCTCTTCTCCAACTCTACATCCAAGAAGCTGAACAAGAAGCTCTTAAACGAGGTCTCGCACGAGGTCTCGAACAAGGTCTCGAACAAGGTCTCGAACAAGGTCTCGCACAAGGTCTCGAACAAGGCGAGAGAAAAGGCACTATCGAAAACATCATTGCATTGCTCGGAATGCAATTCAACACTGAAGCAGTCCACGCCTTGAAGCCGGCCCTTGAATCTATAGACAATTTGCAAGACCTCAGGCAATTGCTACTCACGGTTCCCCAATCTGAGAGTCTCGAAGCGTTCATGCAAACGCTACATAGATAGAAACACATCAGCATACGCAGCGGGCATCCTTAAAAATGTCCTCCAAAGGAAAAGAATGCGGCATCTGGTAACACTCGACGATCTGTCGAATTTTGAGATTGAACAGATTTTTCGACTCGCATCAGGCATGCAGTCACAACTGGAAACATGGGCGGGAATCTGTCGGAGCAAACTGCTCGCAACGCTTTTTTATGAACCGAGCACACGGACTCGGCTCTCGTTTGAAAGTGCGATGGAACGACTCAACGGCGGGACGCTCGGCTTTGCTGACCCACGCGCGACTTCCACCGCTAAAGGTGAAACCCTTGCCGATACCGCACGGATGGTGACGAATTACGCCGACATCATTGTGGTTCGACACAGCTGGGCGGGTTCAGCACGCGTTATGGCGCAGTACGCACATATTCCGGTCATCAACGGTGGCGACGGCAGCCACACACATCCGACACAAGCACTCGCTGATCTCTATACCATTATACAGCGAAAATCGGAGGTCGAAGGACTCACCGTCGGTATCTGCGGAGATTTGCAGTTTGGCAGAGCAGCGCACTCCTTCGCACTCGCAGTCGCACGGTTCGGTGGGAAACTCATTCACATCGCGCCGAAACCGCTACAGATGCCAGCGTGGATACTTGCGTCATTGGAACAACGCTACGGTCAGAAACCGCTTGAGGTCGAAAGCGTCGCAGAGGTGATTGATCAGTTAGATGTCATCTACGTCAACAGGCTTCAGGAAGAGCGACTCCCTTCAAATATGGACGCAGCCACCGTACGGGGCAGTTATCTGCTGAACGCAGAAGTTATGAAAAACGCGAAACCCGATGCGATGATTATGCATCCACTCCCCCGCGTCAACGAACTCGCCTACGAGTTAGACGATGATCCGCGCGCTGCCTATTTCGAGCAATCCGCGAACGCCGTGCCGATTCGGATGGCACTGATTGCCAGTCTCATCGGACTCGAACAACTCATTCTGACACAACCCCCGAAGCGAGACATCAGCACCTCTGCACATACGTGTGCAAACACAAACTGTGTCACGAACTATGAAACCTACTTAATTCCCGAATGTGAAACGCTTAGCGGTGATGTCGAGTTGCGCGCTTGTGCGTACTGTGGGTATCTACTCTCGTAGTGCTGAATACCGTACGGGCGGATAGGGCAATTCACCCGTTTTCCGGACAGCCGCGTTTACTCCGCTGTGAGTGCACCGGCAGGTAATTCGTCTGCTTCAAGAATTGCCCGACGCGTAATCCGCCAGAACGGACTTTCAGTGCCAACAGCTTGCCATTCGCCCGTAAAAATCTTGACAACATAATCTTTTTCGGCATCATCCAGGTCATCGGGAAAGATTTCGTTGGGGCTCCAGTTCGTGTATGTGACAGGTTCGCCGCTATCCCATTGCCACTCTCCCTCTGTTTCAACATCACTTAGCCCAATCCAAAAGGGTGCCGGGTCAAAAAGTCCCTCAAGCCACCGCTGTTCCATTTCGTCGTTAATAGAGACAAGATAGGCATTTTCTGCAGTTGCCAAGGCTTTTGCTTCCTCAGGTCCCTCAACATAAACCTCTTTGTAGGCGTGTCCATTTTCAGGGTTGACGACCCACACTCCTCTCCGGTCGAATGCCGGAGGTGTAGACGTTTCTACATCTTCCGCCACGGGCGCAATGGGCGCACTATCAAACATCAACAGGAGATCTTCCCGTCGTTCCCCAGCATTCAGCACAAACTGCTCCGACGTGACAGAAAGGTCTTGATATGCGACTGTAACGGTATACAGACCACCTCCACTAACATACTCCGTGAAGGTTCCATCGGCATCTGTCTGTGTCCCTCCACCTGAAGACCCACCGCCGCTGCCATCCAAATCCTCTTGCCTCATACTTATGCGAATGCGCGCATCCGCGAGCGGAGAGCCGTCGTTGAAAACGAGCCGTCCCCGAATCCGCATACGCGGACGCACTTTAACCTCAACGTTTTGGATGTGCACCCCGGGAGTGATAGTAAAGGTGATGCCACCAAACGCATACGGTGCATCCTGATGGTAAGTTACTTCCCCTATTTTGATGGAGAGGATCTCATCTTCAGGTTCAACGTAAAATTGTTTCTCAGTATCTATATCAAACGGTAATATTAATTGAACTTGGCCAGGGGTAATGCCCCTGAAAGAAAAAGCCCCATCCTCGTCCGTCTCTGTTTCTAACGGTTGTATCCACTCCGCCTCATCCGTATAATCATCAAACATGACATGTTGAATCGCTAACGAGAGTCCTGCAATTGACTCCCCCTCTAATCCCACAACGCGACCCGAAAACCCCACCGTGCCGTCTTGTGTCCTGTCGTGTGACACTGCAGAGAGGACAGGTTGTCGAAGATCACTACAGCCTGAAAAAAGACAGACTGCAATAACGAAGAAAAGCACTATGCCGATAAATGGATTTATTAATTGCGCATCCACAAGCCTTTGTATAAAATCTGAACGCTTCATCGTAAATATCTCCTATTTTTGGTCCTTAATTCCTTTTTCAAGAAGTGCCATTTCTGTCATGTGGAGGATAACACTGCCCGGATTAACGGCATACCACTTGCCATCAAAGAAGGTCATAACAGCATAATCCCTTCCACCAACATCTGAGGCTTCGGAAAAGAAGTCGTCAGGGACCCAGTTTTCATAAGCGACAGGTTCACCGTTATCCCACTGCCACTGTCCCGCTGTTTCGGTATTACTGAGACCAATCCAATAGAATTTATGCCCAAAAACCGCTTCCAACCACGCCTGTTCCTCGGCATCGTTAATCGTGACGAGATGTGCCTTTTCATCGGCAGCTCGGGCAACCGCGGCGTCGCGCGTTTCGCAGCTAACCCTTTTATAGGCATGACCATTGGTAGGATTTACTATCCACATCCCGTCTGATTCCTGCTCGGATGCCAGTTCAGACCCGTCAACTGCTGTTGTACGCGGCGGTTCAGGCAAAATCGGTTCGCTATCAAAGGTCAAGGTGAGCCCCTCAAAACGCTCTTCGGGTTCAAGACGAACAGCCTCAGCCTCTGCAGACAGAGTCCGATATGCCACAGAAAACGTATAGAAGGCAGCGTCATCTTTTTCGTCCAGATAATAGATAAAATAGCCTTCAGCATCCGTTCGCGGATCCCCACCCGACTGCCGACTGCCAGTTTCATTCACATCGTAAGAACGGAAGTGAAGACGAACACGCGCATTAGAAAGCGGGGTACCATCTTTAAAAAGAATACGTCCCCGAATCCGCATTCGTGGATGCACCGTAACTATGACATTATCAATATGTGTTCCGGGTTTGACACCAAACGCGATTGGGCTGAAATCATCGCGTGCGTAGAAGGTAATGTCTTGGATACGGAGGGATAGGACTTCAAGATCGGGTTCAAAATCGTCTGGTTCCATTCCGAAAGCATTAGCGTCTTGTGTATGTGGATCACTCTTTAATATCTTCTCAAAGTTCCTTGGAAGCAGGTTATCTATATTGTCCGGAAGCGCACCGAAATGCAATGGTCCTTGCGGAATGTCCGTAATCGAAAACCGCCCCTCAGCATCTGTGCGAGCACGGCGTAACTGAGAATACTCATAAGGTAAAAAGACTCGATCCAGGTGTCCATCATCAAGTCTACTGGGAGCGACATATATTGATAAGCCAGCGACTGGATTTCCATCCAAATCAACAACGCGACCACTCAAAGTTCCTGTCTCCTCCTGAGCGGGACCGCGTAAAGTAAAACCGATGAAAAGGGCAATGACTGCTGCCAGTAACACCAAATGCCGCTTTTTGAATGCTGAACGTTTCATAATTTGTCTCCTTTTCAACGAAACATAAGGTTTACTGCTCTACCGGCGGTTCTTCCTTTTCAATGATAGCCGTCGTAATAAAACCCCACCGCCTGTTTCTCGGATTAACGTCTTCCCATTTTCCTGAGGGACCCATAATAACGTAATCCTCATCTCCATCGCCGGTGTCATGAGGTTCCTGCACACGCCAGTTGGTGTAAGTAAGCGGCTCGCCGTTGTCCCACTGCCATTGCCCTTCTTTCGCGATGTCGTTGAGTCCGATCCAACTCGGTTGGCCTCCAAAAACAGCCTGCAACCAATTCTGTTCGGATTCATCGTTAATTGCGACAAGGTACGCGCCTTCAGCGGCGGCTTGGGCTTGTGCGGATTCCCAACGCTCACGCTTAATCATTTTATACGCGTGCCAGTTCTCTGGTCTGATGACCCAAACATCGAATGCACTGGATCCACCAACGGAAGCAGAAGCGGATGCGCTGAAGGAGTTCCTGCGCTGCGTAGGGAAAGGTGTAGCTGCCGGACTGTCAAATGTAAAAATCATGTCGTGCGTCGGATCCCCAGACTTAAGGATAATGGGATTCGCCTTCACAGTTTGTCCGGCGTATGTTACGGACAACATGTAAAAAGTCGGCTCCTCTATCCCGCTATCCACATAATACTTAAAGTAGCCTTGGGCATCCGTATGAAAACTCGAAGACTGAGAAGACTCACTGTGCAGACTTACCGTTCGCAAGCGAAATTTGATTCTCTCATCGGCGATCGGTGTCCCATTTGCGCGCTGCACCTTACCTCGGATATGCGGATATTGTACGGTAATTTCAACGTTTCCAATGTCGTCCCCTTGCTCTACAGCAAACACAATCCCACGTTTCCATGTCCCACTCGCATAGAAAAACAGCCCTTCAATCTGAGCCTTTAGAAGCTGAACATCTACCTCACTGGATGGCAATAGCGTCAATAGCATAGGACCAGCAATAACATCAGTGATAATGAAATGCCCTTCTGAATCGGTTTCTGTTTGGAATGTCGGTGGATCTATCGGCGAACCGTGTTGATCCTCATACACTGGAAACCAGGCACCGTTGCCATCAAAAACAGAGACAAGCCCTATTGTGAGTCCCTCAATCGGATTTCCCGCCTCATCAACGACGCGTCCAGAGAAAGTTGTTAGGGCGCGATCCTGTCCATCGCTCTTCAAGGGAGCTACGAGCAAAAGCACAACACTTCCGATAAACAGTACGAGGAACATGAAGTCAAAGCGGTTCATTAGTAACGCCTCCTTTTGTGAAGTTCAAAGATTTTTTCAAAAAGGATAAACTACAACTATATATTGTCCTCAAACGAAAAAAGTTAACAGTAAGATTACAAGTTTTCTCGAAAAGAATCAACATAAATAACGCTAATACATCCCATATTAATCCTTGAAAAAATTCGGGGGAAATGGTAACATGGCACCAAAATAGATAAAACAATCCGTTTCAAGTCCATATCAATTTGAGGAATCTCAATGAAGATTACAAAATTAGAGACGTTTCTGGTGCAACCGCGCTGGCTCTTTCTTAAAATCCACACGGACGAGGGATTGGTCGGACTCGGCGAACCGATTCTGGAAGGACGCGCGAAAACCTGTGCACAAGCCGTTGACGAACTCGCCCCCTATCTCATCGGTCAGGATCCGAGACGCGTCGTACATCACTGGCAAGCGATGTATCGTCATGCATTCTATCGCGGGGGTCCCATTTTGACAAGTGCACTAAGCGGTGTGGAGCAGGCACTCTGGGACCTCGCAGGAAAGTCGCTCGGCGTTCCCGTCTATCAACTCTTCGGTGGACCAACCCGCGACCGCATCAGGCTCTACAAAGGCGGCGGCGATCCAGAAGGGATCAAAGAATGGATTGACAAAGGATTCACCGCTTTCAAAACAGGTCCTGCAGGCGGCAGACCGGCACGTATCATCGAAAACAAAGCCTTTATCGACAGAGCCGTAGATCACTTCGCTGCGCTCCGTGAAGCTGCTGGCACAGAAGTTGACCTCGCCATAGACTTCCACGGAGCAATCAGTCCGCAAACCGCAAAAGTTCTGATTAAAGCGTTAGAACCCTACCAACCGATGTTCATTGAAGAGCCAATTCAGTGCCAAAACGTGGACACCCTCGCTGAAATAGCAAGGAGTACCCACATTCCGATTGCGACGGGTGAGCGCGTGTTCACAAAATGGGGATTCCGTGAAATCTTAGAGAAACAGGCAGCATCTATCCTTCAGCCCGATCTCTGCCACGCCGGTGGTATCAATGAAGTGCGTATCATCGCAGGCATGGCAGAAGCCTATTACGGCGGCATCGCGCCACACAACCCGTTGGGTCCCATCTCCTTAGCGGCGTGTATCCAGTTAGATGCCTCTATACCGAATTTCCTGATGCAAGAACACACCACCCTTGGTGAAGGCTACCTTAAAAATCCCTTTGTCTTCAAAGACGGCTTCGTTGAACTCCCAACCGGTCCCGGCCTCGGTATAGAACTCGACGAAGATGCCCTTGAAGACAAAATCGACCACGACTGGCAGAACCCTGTGACTTACCACCCCGATGACGGTTCCGTTGTGGATTGGTAAGGCATAGCGATCGGCTATCAGCCGTCAGTTAAAGAGGTTTCTGATGCACATCAAGTCTCTCCCTAACTGATAACTAATAACTGAAAACTGAAAACTATTATGAACGGACTCACTTAACAATCCCAAAGTTTTAACTTTAGGGTCCGTCCCGCGTGTCTCGTCCGTTTGCATTAAAAAACATTCGACAAAAAGGTGTATTTTATGGTATAATGAGTATTACCAGTTGGCAGACATACACAGCGTCACTGCTTAGTGACGTGTCTGCCTACCCACTGTGTAGGGGTTAAAGACTGGTAACTGGTAAATATTCAAAATGGCACACAAAGCACACAAGATCGCCTTGTGTCCAACTGATGCACAGGTTGCGTGGTTTCAACAACAATGTGGTTATGCACGGTTTGCCTTCAACTCGGCTTTGGCAGATTTCAAGGCGGGTTTATCAGAAGGCGTGTTCCATTCCTTCATAAACCTCAATAATCGTTGGAATCAACGTAAAAAAGCGTTGGACTGGGCAGGCGAACAAGACCAACGCGCAGCTCTGCACGGTGTAAAAAACCTATCCGATGCTGTGACGCGCTGGCGAAAAAAGCAAAATCGTTTTCCGAAGTTCAAGAAACGTGGAAGCCGTCAATCGTATACCGTCGAAGGATACCAGTGCAAAGTCGAAGGCAAACATATCAAGTTGCCGAAAATCGGCACGGTCAAGATGTTTTCGGAATTACGTTTTGCTGGCAAAATCAAACAGGTTACTATCTCAAGGAGCGCACATCGTTGGTTTGTCTCGATCCTTGTTGACACAGGAACACCTAACGTTCCACGGGACACGCGTGGGCTCCCTGTGATTGGCATAGATGTAGGTATCAACACACTGGCAACCCTTGATAATGGTAAGCAATACGAAAACCCAAGACCGCTAAAGCGTTACGAGCGAAAGTTGGCACGCGAACAACGCAAGTTAAGCCGAAAGGTATTCTTAAGTCAGAACTGGTATAAGCAGAAACGCAAAGTGGAACGCCTGCATTATCGGATTGCTTGTATCCGAAAAGACGCTCACCACAAGGTAACTACGGATATAGTTCGCAAAGCGTCTGCTATCGGTATAGAAACACTTTCGGTCACGAATCTACTCAAGAACAGAAAACTTGCCAAAGCCTTATCCGATAGTGCGTTAGGTGGTTTCCTTGAGAAACTTAAGACGAAAGCCGAAGGGCTTGGCATACCGATTGTTCAAGCACCGCAGTTTTTCGCAAGTTCCAAGATGTGCAGCAGTTGTGGACACAAGAAAGACGATCTGACGCTTTCAGACAGAAACTATCAGTGTAACCACTGCGGAACGTCTATAGATAGAGACCAAAATGCAGCAATCAACCTAAAACAGGTCGCGGTGGGATACACCGAGACGTAAAACGCTTGTGGAGTTTCTATAAGACCTCCACAACGGAGGCACGAAATGACGAAGCAAGAAGCCCACGACTTTAGACGTGGGAGTATCACGTTTATCATGTTCACAAAACATCTGGAAGGTTTAGAAATTCCAGATATTATTGATGCCCTGCAATCCGTCGGCGTGAGCGGTGCCGATTTATGCGTTCGCCCCGGCTATCCGGTGAACCCAGAAAACGCCACTGAGGCACTACCCGCTGCCGCAAAGCAATTCGCTGATGCTGGTTTGTCCATTCCACTCGTCACAACACCCGGCGACTTCCTCGACCCGACACAAGAAGAGACGCAACGCGTTTACGCTGCCGCCGGTGAAGCCGGTGTCGAAAATATCAAATTAGGATACTGGCACTGGCATGCAGAAGACGGAGGTTACTGGGCACAGGTCGACTTTATCCGAACCCAATTGGAAGGGTTCGCCAAACTCTCCGCACAATACGGACCCCGAACCTGTATCCATAACCATTCTGGCACCTCCATGGGACTCAATTCATGTGCAGTCATGAACCTTGTAAAGGGTTTCGATCCGCAACACGTCGGTGTTTTCGCCGATACAGGACATCTCTCAATCGTCGGTGAACCCATCAACATGGCACTCGATATTGTCAAATCGCACCTCGCTGTTATGGCGTTCAAGGATCTTGCGCGTTCCCCCGGTATGAGCGGCGGCAGAGTTGTCCGAATGAGCAAAGGCTTCGTTGACTGGGAAACAGCAGTGAGGACGTTACGAACCATCGACTTTTCAGGTCCCGTGAGTTTCCACAGTGAATATAGCGGAGAACCCGTGGAGACCGTCATCGACCTTGCACGCATAGATGTCCGTTTCATAAGAAGTTTAATGGACAAATAGAGGGAAATAAATGTTTCAGCTAGGCTTAAATACCAGCACAATTCGTCCTGCCGGATTAATGGACAAGATTCGGATCGCTGCCGAAACCGGCTATTCAGCGATTGAGTTATGGAACGACGATCTAACGGCTTACGAGGAGCAAGGCGGCTCGCTCGCCGATGTCAAAAAAGCACTTGATGACTACGGACTTTCGGTTCCCACTGTCATCGCCTTACACGGTTGGCTTAATACCACAGGTGCGGAACACCAAGAAGCCATCGAAGAGGCAAAACGGCGGATGGCGCAAGCCGCTGCTGTCGGATCAACCTATATCATCTCAAGCCCACCGCGTGAGGTGGCAGATTTGCAGTTAGGTGGCAAGAACTACCGCGAACTGCTTGAACTCGGACGCGAATTCGGCGTTAAACCCGCCATGGAATTCCTCGGTTTCGTTGATGGTGTCAACCAAGTCAAACATGCCTGGGAAGTGATGGAAGTCGCAGATCATCCCGATAGCACGATTGTCCTTGATCCGTTCCACATCTATCGCGGCGGCGGGGAAATAGACGACATGAAGGGTATCCCCGGTGAGAAAATCGCAGTCTTCCACTTCAACGACGCGCCTGCACAACCCGCACGCGAGGAGCAATCGGACGCAGACAGAGTTTATCCGGGTGATGGTATTCTTGACCTCGGACAGATGATCGCTATCTTGAAGGACGCTGGATATTCAGGGGTCATCTCGTTGGAGTTGTTCAATCCCAACTATTGGGAACAAGACCCCGCAGAAGTTGCTCGTATTGGGTTGGAAAAGATGCAGGTTATACTACAGTCCTGATATAATTTTGATTTAATCACCATTTGTTTTTGTAGCATTTCTGCTGTGCTTTGTGATACAGTAGTCCTGATATAGTTTTTGGTTTAACCACCATTTTTTATCTGATTTGCAGCTGAGGCTACCTTCAGCGATTGTTATTTAAAGGAGAAATGAAATGCCTATAGAGACAGGTGAACGTCTGACTTTCGATGAAATGATAGATCAGTATCCCGACCAATGGCTGTTTATTGTTGATCCTGAAATCAATAATGAAACTTCAGAGCTTATATCAGGTATAGTTACTGCCCATAGTGATTTAAGGGATGATGTTTATAGTGAACTAAGGACCCTTACAGGCGGTGCCGTTATACGTTATACTGGGGAGATTCCAGAAGGGAGATTGTGCCTGCTATAATGAGTCAGACACGTTTTGCGTTAAGCCCTGACAAATTAATCATGGTTCAAGCTACAATACATGCATTAGACGATAGCAAGCATGTTACCAT
>VXZL01000651.1 GCA_009845505.1 Candidatus Poribacteria bacterium
CATCACGATACACAGATAAACCAATCCTTAAAGCAAACTTCCTATCTACTGAATTGAGGCAAGTTATCTTCAAAAGATAAGGTTCTCCGTCGTCCGGGTAAAACTCGTAATTAGGCACGGGAAACTCAATCCACATGCGTGCTCCATATTCGGATATCCGTAGCGTTGCCTCAAGAGATTCAGGATTCTTAAGTGGTTGTAAAATACGAAATCGGGAATTCTCGCTAACGCAGGCGTGTTTATTCCTTAATGTTCCCAATATACTATCAAGCATCTCATGGTGTTGGACAAGTTTATAGCCCTGTTGGCGTCCTCTGTATCTCTCTCGCCCAAAGCCATTACTGACAGCGGCGATTAGTATAGGGGCTTTCTTCACAGAATCAACTAAATTCCCGTGGCTAACTCCGCCTGACTCTGAGGGATCCCGCACTATGAGGTTTAAGTATTTATTGGATCCTAAGTATCCGTTGTCTTTCTTCCAAATCGAAAAATTAGGAATTAACTGACGAAGTTCGTCGATAGATCCGCTCCATGCTTCTGAGTGCCGGCCTTGCCAGTTTCCCTTCCATATTCTATTCATAGAATGTTTCTTCTCCTCGGATGTTTTGTAGTGGGTCTGTATGAGAAAAAAACAGATTAGGTAATCGACGGGCAATAAATTGCCCTACTACAAACGCATTATTCTCTGATACTTCATTTATCGGGCAAATCCTGTAGGACTTACGCAATCCCTCTTAGACTCCGCTTGAGAAGGAGATTTAGAGGATTTAAGGAATGGAAATTTCTGCTCTTTGCGTCTAAACGTCCGATATTTACGTAATTTGCGTAAGTCTTGATCCTACTTCAGATTGTATTTCTGTGTGGATCGAATTCCTGATGGTTTCTTCAGTCCATTCAATCTTGATTCTGGCCCGGTCAGGTCTTTGCCGCATGTGCAGAAAATATTGCGTCGATTTCAAGTTTGTGGCACCTCAATCAAATTCAAGTGAAAATTCAAGTTTTTCAAGATATTACGCAAGTTGAAATGCGCGTTGTCTATAGAGGTGCTCAAACAAATTCCCTTCATGCGGACTGTCCCAAGAGATCTGATTCGTCGGGACAGCACCCAAATTAAGTCGATCAATGAGCGGTGTAGCCACGAGATCTCGTCTTAATGCTGCGTCTTCCGTAATCGCCGTAGCAACCAGCGTTGCCCCCATAGATTCGACTAACTCTGTCGATGACACTTCAACAACACTCACAAACGGAAACGGGAATTCCGTATTCGCCAACGGATGTTCCGCATCCTCACACCAGATAACGGTCGGTCTGAGGAAGGTACACCCATCTAATTCAACAACGCGATCACCGGTTGTTAATTCCGTTGCCCCGGGTTCTTTGAGATGACGGTCGATCAACGACGAGATACCGTAGGCAGCTTTCGGATTCGCCCACGCTGCGATGCCTGCATCTGGATCATCCAGCGGTTTCGGTTCAATGCGTGCCAAGCGTTCTGCCAACGCTTCGGCAATTTCACGTCCGTGTGCGGTTACCCACACACCAGAGGCGTTAATACAGGACCTGCCCCCGTTCTTGGCGACCGATTCCACAATGAGATCAAGATACTGCTCCCAATTGTTCTGTTTGCTTTCGTGGATGACGATCTTGCTGCGTCCCGGTCCGTGAATCTCAACACGAGGTGTGTTCACCCACGGGGCGACAGTGGCTCCACCGCCGAAAAGCATAGAACGTCCGCATCGAGACAGGATTTCGTTGGCACCGGTATAATCGGTAGGATAGAAACTGAACCCCCCTGCGGGAGCACCTGCCGCGATAAACGCTTGTGCGATACGATACGGAGTCCACGGCTCCTCGCGCCCTGGTTTTAGGACAAGCGGGACTTTCAACGG
The DNA here is from genome assembly GCA_009845505.1 of Candidatus Poribacteria bacterium. Lineage (GTDB taxonomy): Bacteria > Poribacteria > WGA-4E > WGA-4E > WGA-3G > WGA-3G. The sequence goes on from VXZL01000651.1 coordinate 1,890, forward strand.
AATCGCAGGCACCCACAACGAATGCACACCTGGCGAATTGCTCGGTAACACAGCACCGAGTGAGTCTGTTTCGCAGACGTAACTCAACGTCCGTCCGTTTTGAGTGCCCCAACCTATATCAAGGACTCGTAGATCCAAGCCGCGGGTGAGTCCGTCTAAGACCGTATCTATGTTTTCCAAAACCCCTTGAATCTTGAGCAGATTCTGTTGGCAGAGGGCTTCAGGTAAGCCCGTTGTCCCGGATACTTGTTGGATATAATCTGTCGGGGATTGTTCAGGACCGTCAAGTGGCAGCGTCGCCGTTGTGAAAAGGCGCGCTGCCGCCTTGCAAATAGAGATCAATTCAGCAACCGAACGTTGCCCAAGTGCCTCTTTTTGGAGACCGATGTCAACGAGGTCCTTCGCTATCAATCCACGGTTGGCTTGGCTCACCTCGACTAAAGGTTCGCCTGTTTTAATATGTGTCACGCTAACGGTGTTCAGACTTCTGTAAGAACGTCCGGCGCGTAAAATTGGGATATGTATCATTTTACCATGTAATTTTCGCTACCCATCCAGACGAGGCATCGCAGTAGAGGAAATCGTCACCGTAGATGGATAACCCATGCGGTTCGGGACAATCTTCGGGAACCTCAATCACATCAAGCGGCGTGCCGTCATTAAGATCAAGTTTGACGATAACCCTATCAGAAGTATGCGTTGACCAAAGTCCATCTTCAACGCGAATCATGCCGTGTCCGCGTCCGTGAGGCAACGGGAGCGTTTTTTGGACAGACCAATCCGAAATTCTCATCTTATGCGTGACCTGATTCTTAAGCGTTTGGACCCATAAGTGTCCTTCATCGTAGTGGTCGTATTCGATCCCGTGTGTTCCGCCGCCATCGGGTATTGGATAGCGTCCGAGGGTTTCACCGGTTTCAGGATCGACTTTGAAAACCTCGCCTGTCTCAGCATCTGTATCCCGGACGGGACGCCAACGTGCGCCAGATCCATTCGCGGCTAACCAGAGCGCGCCATCACCGGACGTCATTCCGCTCGTGTTGGAAGATTCGCTCGGAATGTCGCGGATGAGTTTCGGCACGGTATAATCCTCGTCCGCTGTGATTTCAACCAAGGCGACCCTATCGGTAATCTGATCGACGATCCACAAACCTTCTTCTGTAACTTGTAAACCGTTGGGCACCGAATAGGGAGATCGGAAAACTTTCTCAATTTTCGTTATCATATTCAAACTCCTTTTTCGTGTTTATCTACTTGTGCTAAAGAGGTCTTTAGCCACTTTAAATATTCGGATTTCCGTTCTTTCGTGATTGGAAAGGATTTGATAAACTCGTTTGTCGGTAGATGTTGAATAAATGCCAGTTCCGGTGTCAGAATCAGGGAATCAACTGGATAAACAAAGTGTTCTTGGAGTTTCATAGCGAGTGTAGCCGCGGCGGTCCCTTTCGCGCTATCTTGAAGTTCCGGCAATTCTCTAAGTAAAACCCATGTATTGACAAACTTTGTGTTGAGCAGCTTAATGACTTTCGATGTGGAGAGCGGACCCGCTCTCAAAATTTTACCGCTCCCTCAGCACGATTCATCATCAAGTGCACCAAATAAAACTAACGCATGGATGGGACGATTTGTTGCTTTCGCGAGTTCAATGGCATCTTCAATCGGGACCCACTCAATTTTAGCAAACTTGTAGAACGCAGTCATTAGTTTTTTGCGGGCTGCTTCAGCAGGGATGGCTGTTTCCCATGCTATCTCGCGTACAGGTACGCTTGATAAAGTGAAGAGTTCCATGCGCGGAATAAAAGCCATGTCTGCTGCCCTGAAAGCATTAACATCTACATTGCTATTGCGTGATGGAAGAAACAGAGAAAACTTAATAACTGCTCCTTCCTTTCGATTCAGTAACAGGCACCCTGCAAACTGCGCTGGCAGCAACGGATACCCGACGCGTCCAACACGAACTGCGCATGAATTCGGAAGACAATCTCGGCGTAATTGGGCGAAATCGCCCGTAAACATGCTTTTAACCCTTCAGCTCTCTGTGTTCTGTGGGAAAAGATGGTGATCTCCGTTGTTGCACCCGAGTGAAACTGACAGAGGAAAGGAAGAATCCCTTCCGAATCAAGTTCCCAAATATCCCCTACATTAACAGTCGAAGGCGGTAGAAAAACTTGAAAATCCTTCGTGCGATAGTCCTTCAGCGGGTGTACAGGTTGCAGATCAAACAACTCTAATGCTTGATCCCACTCCATATCCACCGGCTCTGGCCATTTCGCTTTGAGCCTATCGAACTGTTCTTGTGTGGGCTGATGCAAGTTGTACGTGGAATCCACAATTGGTTCCCAGTATGCTTGTACTTGCACACTCGCTGTACTGCTAAGAACATTGCTAAAGTCCACTATCACCTTATTTTCTCTCCTGTTTGTTAGGACGACTTAGTAAACACCAACAACAACACTCTCTTGAAATTCTGTGAGCAAACGAAGATTTTCAACGCCGTCCCAAGGGTATTCCGGAATCGGTTCGGCGCGTTCGGCTTCGTCACGCTCCAAAAAACGGGGCATGAAAAATTCTTTCGTTAGCGTTGTGAGTATGACGCGTCCGGTTTCGCCGTAATCGACAGTTTCCTCTGGGTTTTCGGGGTTGACCAATTCAATGACAGCGCGCGGTTGCGGCGGATAGTAGATAATAGCATAGTTATCTGCCGGATCAAACGGTTTACAAGTGGCTAATCCCATGAGGGTATTCCCATAAGTCGGAATAAAGTCAATACCGGGAACAAGCTCCTCGCGAGCAAAGCGATGGAACTGGGCATCCATCTCCGTGCCGCCACAAAAAATACCTTTGATACCCACCTTTGGCAAGGCAATTTTTTCGCACAGTGCCTCCAGTAGTTTTGGTGTTGTGAAGAGACATTGAACGTTTTCGTGGGCACGCAACACGTTGAGTGCCTGCGATATGACATGGTTTTTATACGCGTCCAGTTCCTCATTTTTTCCGTAACGCACGAGTTGGTTCACCCAACGTGGATCGAGATCTACATGGAAACAGATACCTCCGCGATGCTGTGCCAGATGCTCAACAGCGAGTCGTAAACGCCGCGGACCCGTCGGACCCAACATCAGCCAATCGCTACCGGGTGGAAAGCCTTCGTCAGACAGCGTTTTACTGAACAGTTCATAGTCAATATGAAAATCGCGAATGCTAATCCGAGACTTTGGGACACCTGTCGAGCCACCCGTTTCAAAGACGTAAATAGGTTCGTTGGCGTAAGCCTTCGGCACCCAGCGACGCACAGGTCCCCCGCGGAGCCATTCGTCTTGGAAATGCCCAAGACACTTGAGGTCGGCATAGCTGCCAATCTCTTTTCTCGGATTAAAGTCGAGGTTTTCTGCGAATTCCAGCCAGAAGGGAGATCCCGTCTTTGGACTGAAGTGCCATTTGACAATTTCCCGGACGTGTGCATCAAGTGCTTTTTGGGCTTCAGTAATTTTTCGGGTAAGGTTCATTGCTTCTCTTCTATTGCAATCAAAGTATTGCGGGTTACGATGTAAAGCACACCGTCTTTCGCGACAGGTGTCGTATAGACAGCACTGCCCAGGTTCGTTTCAAACAGCACTTGTTTTGTTTTCCCTGTTTTTAGGATAACCACATCACCGTCTTCGTCGCCGAGGTAAACCTTGCCATCTACAACGTAAGGCGAACCCCAAATGGCAGCGAAGGTGTCATGTTTCCAATAAAGGTCCCCGGTGCTCACATCTAAACAGTAGAGGAAACCACTCAAATCCGAAATATAGAGGAGTCCATCCGCAATCGCTACAGTGGACATCGTACGATTGAACTGCTCATCACCGAGGTGCCAGACCCCCGCCGTTTCGGTAACATCACCGGTTTGTGAGGCATCAATACACCAGAGGTGTCCTACGCCTTCGCCGTGTTCTGGATCTTGACCGACAGCAACAAAGACCTTGCCATCATAAACGACAGGCGTTGAGATAATATTATTGCGTGTACCACGACCACCGAGTTCCCAAACAGAATCTTTCGGATTACAATCAAACTTCCAGATGATGTCCCCGGTTTCCGGCGCAAAAGCGTAGACCCAACCATCGCCGCCGGGGATGATAACTTGTGGAACACCATTGATAACACCGTAAGCCGGATTCGACCACTGCCCGTGCAGTATATCTTCCCCAGGGGAGGCATCCTCCCAGACGAGTTCACCCGTGTTTTTGTTTAAAGCGATAAAGGATGGAGCATCAGGTGAGGGAATGTGGATGTGTCCTTCATCAACGCCGTTACTCGTTTCTAAAAAGAGAAGGTCACCAACAGCAAGTGGCGAACAGGTCGCGAGGTTGTGCGGGAAGACATCCAACTCGTCCATCATATCGTAACTCCAAATGATGTCGGCATCAATCTCACTTGTTTCTGTTTCTTCTGTAAAGGGCCCGTCGTTTTCACCATCGAGAAAGCCTTCAGTATCAATACAGACGACTTCACACCGATTGGAGACGTAGTAAAGCCGATCACCTTCAATATACGGTGTGGAACAGATGCCTTGTAGGGGCCAGTCGTTGACCCGTCCTGAAGTGAGTTTCGTATGAGTTGATTGCCAGAGGAATTCGCCATCAGATTCGTTAAACGCCTTGATGACACCGCGATCGCCGGTCAGTTTCGGATTACGGAGTGCTTTGTTGTTCGTTCCGACAAAAACCTTTCCACCAATGATAAGCGGTCCCGCGTAACTTTGCGAACCAAGTTCTGCTGTCCATTTAATGTTTTCGCCGGTTTCCATATCCCAACTCGCCGGAACATTTTTTTCGTCAGAGACCATATTACGGCTTAACGTACCACCCCATAGGGCAATCTCTGTTCCTGCGGAAGCAGTAGATACCGCAAACACGAGAAGCACTGCAAGTTTTATAATGTCGGTAAATCGTGATTTCCAAAGAGGTTTCAATTGAATGACTCCTTCTTGAGTGGTTATTAGCCATTGGCTATCAACTGTCAGCTTTCAGTAAAGAGGACTTTGATTTTTGAAAACCCACCTTACTGACTGCCGAAAGCAATCCGAAGGATTGCGCCCTGACTGCTGACAGCCAATTACCATACTTTTAGATTGTCGTAATGGATATTAGCCGGGGAGTAGCCGTAGATACCGGGGCTTCCCTCGTGATTTGGTAATGGATCTTCAGCAGTGATCGTCCATGTTTCCGGTTCAGGTTCGCCGCTGCGCCAGACCTTGCCACGGATGATTGCTTTATTCTCCGTCGTCTCTACCATCATTTTCATTGTATACCAGACATCCGTCTCCCACGAGAAGTCAATTGTTTTTGCCATCCGTAAGTCTGATGCCCAGGAACGAATTTGCAGGCGCTGGCGGCTGCACTGCATCTCCACTGTACAGCGGTTTGCAATGAGTCCCATGTCCGGCAGTCTGCGTTTGTTTCTTGTTCCCATCAGGTCGACTTGGATTTGATAATTCTTCATTGTCGAGGGGCCCAGGAAAACATTAGACCGGTCTAAACCGACTCTGGCAGGGGTTTTGACTAAAACCTTATTACCCTCTATCTCACGCACAAAGAATTTGCCAGTCGATCCGATCCAGTGAACTGGTGATTTTTCGAGTTCGATTGTCTCAAAATCTTCTGTCCACGGCAGCGATGGAATGACGCGAACACGCGCTGTTGCCTTTATATCGCCCGATTGAACGGTAACCGTGCCTGCATGTGCGCCCGCACTTTTATCGGGTGTGAAGCGTCCGTCTTGAAGTGTACCCATCAAGCCAGCTGATGTCCATTCTATAGGCGCTACTGCACCTGTCTGTTTTCCATCTACATCAAAACCGATAACGCTAAATTCGACCGGTTCCCCAGAGGTGAGTTTCTCAGCAGGTGCAATCAGGAGCGAGACAGCTGGAGCCGTTGACCTCTCCACAGGTTCTGGTGTTATCTCTTTGCTGGCACAACCAATAACAAGAACGCACACAATCAAAACAGCATAGATTGGGATAAAATTTCTCATAGGTTAGTTTTCCTTCCCGATACAGTAGAGGTGTTCTTCTGTGGTGAAGTAGATACGTCCATCGGCGATAGCAGGTGAACCGTAAATTTCGACGTAATGCGCCTCGTCCACTCGGTTTATTTCTTGGCTGCTAAGCGTTTCACATTTCGTTTCACTGGGTTGTAGGATAGCAAATACACCGTTGACTTCTGCGACGTAGAGTTTACCATCTGCCCAAACAGGTGAACCTTTGCCGACTTTGCCGATGTTGTGTATCCAGAGGCGTTCGCCGGTATTAGCATTAACAGCGTGAACGTTGGCGGAGTTATCCACAACATAGAGGTGTCCGCCGTAAATCGTAGGGGATGCGTACCCGACGTTAACTGCGTCGTATCGCCAGACCTCATGCGTTTGGGTAACATCTCCGGTACCCGTTGCGTCAATACACACCACACGTCCCATCTCCGTATTATCGATATTTTCTTCGCTATGTGAGGCGTAGACTTTCGTGCCTGAAACGATAACGGATGTATTGATGCCGCGCTGACTCAGTTTAAACCCCCAGACCATCTCCCCAGTGTTCTGCTTCATGGCATAGATACTGCCGTCCGCATTGCCACCGATAATAAGTTGTTGTCCGTTGATATTCGCAACGACGGGGGTGGAGTAGGTCGTATCTAACGGTCTACCGCCGGGAGTTGATATCCAAATAAGTTCACTGGTGTGTTTATTGAAAGCGAAGTAGCGGTGGCGTGTCATGGCTTGATCACCCCAGCCTGCATTGAGAAAACTAATCACGACGAGGTCGCCAGCAATAATCGGCGTATGAACGCGTCCGCCGTATCCCGATATCCGTCCATACTCCTCTGTGAGTGAACGCGACCAAAGGATGTTTCCGTCTTTGTCAAAGCAGAAGAAGAGTCCTTGGACACCGTGTGCATAGATATTCCCAGTTTCGGGATCGCCAGCGAGGCTCGTCCATCCAACTCGGTTGAAAGTAATGGTCGTATGAAAGACGTTGAATTGATAATTCCAGAGCAGTTCGCCGGTTTCTGCGTCGAAGCAGGCGACACGTTCCTGTTCAGTAATATCTTTGCCGACACGTCCGATGACGTAGACTCTGTTGTTGAGGATGATCGGTGTAGAGCGTCCTATAAATTCTGCCTTCCAGAGAAGGTTTTCACCTTCGGGTGACCAAGTTGAGATTAATCCTGTTTCAGCAGAGGTGCCGTCTTGATTCGGTCCTCGCCACGTCGGCCAATCGCCAGCGAAGGCAGGCATAGGTACGGCGAGCAGAACAAGGCAGATGGATAGCAGGCTTTTGTAGAGCAAATTTTGGCTTATGAATTGCGCCAAAAAACCCTGTTTTCGGTAGTGCAAATTTCTGTTCCCCCTGGTTTATTTTAGATATGTCTGTAATTTTAAGACGATACAAAGGTGTGAATGTTTAAATCGACGCTTCTTCTGAAAACGCCACAGTATGCTACGTTTACCTTGTATTAGGCGCGCCGAATCGTTTTGTTCTCAATACCTTTTGATATGCTATTATACCACATTTGGGATTTTTGAGGGAGATTTTAAATAAGAAATGTTAGTCAGTCCTGCTTTGCTAAACATTCCTTGAACCAATTAAGTTGTCTTACTGGTAACTGCAATGCTCCGCCACGCGACTGTTGTGCGACCTGCCATGTCAACGGTTGCAGCGCGAAGGCGATAGTTTCCTGGACGTTTAAGCCTAAAACGTATTTCCACTCTGGTTTCTGTTTGTTCTTGATTAATGTGAACTTCGGAGTACTCTCTGTTTAGGAATCGGTAATCCTCTTCCTCAGGACCGAACAACTCCCAGAGCACCATCTCATTATTATACACACCATTTTCGTCAGCACCCCGGGTGTAGTAAACAGCAGCAGATCCTTCGATCACAGTCGCACAAGCATGTACTTCAAGCGGGGTATCGGTTTGTGGCATAGACACATCAACAGTCAACACCGGCGGTATACCCGTTGGACGGGTTGGTGTCCTCGCGCCCTCGTGTAAGACCGTCTCCTGACCTTCACGGACCTCCACTTTACCATCTTCCCGAATACGGACGACTTCACGATAGTCAGCCAATTTGAGTCCTTCTAAATCCCATAGGAGATCAAAGGCAACGCCGAGTCGAATTGCTCTCTCAATCTCGATAAAGAAGTTATGCATCACAGTCCGATATTTGACTCCCTCTCTATTGTGCCGTTCTAAGTTAAGCTCTCCCAAACCCCAGAGATTGCCCCTTCCCATCTCGACGTGACCGAGGTTGTAGCCAGGAGGAAGGAGGATGGCTATTTCTGCCGCTGTGCGTAGTTTGTCAAGATTTCTATGCGGATGACTTTCGACATGGGCACTCAGGTTTCGTGAAAGTGTGAGGACCTCGTTGTAAGGCACACAAGCAAGTTGATGATTATCCCAGTAGTGGAAATGCCTTGCTCCTAAGTCGTAGGCGTGTGTCTGCAACCAGAACGCATCGGCACGGTGTACCTGCCCGTAGATACTCATCCCCCAATCTTTATCTGTTTGTCTGGCAGCACCTCGTAGGAATCCGTAGAGGATACTCGCCAGATTTTTGGGGTCGTCTATCGGGATTTGACAGCCGTAAGTCATGTTCATTTCAGGCAGTGTTCGCAGCGTTCCAACTCTGCCGGGCGGCTCAAAGACTATCGCAGTAGGAGATGCCGTGTTTCCCTCTGACAGTTGGTATACCGCAGAACTAATCATCGTCTCCCATGTATAGAGATTTTCTTGGAGAAACTGCATGTTTCCCAAATCTACATCTGGATCGGATTCCAGTGCTGTCCATAGCCGAGTCGGCGCGCCGTCGTATTTGGCAGTATGGAAATGGTCCCGAAACGCTTCAAAGGCAATTTGTGGTGTTAGTGCTTTCCGAAATTCCGGGTCGGCTGCCAGTTTCGGTCGCAGGACGTGGTCCCGCGTGCAGACAGCAGGTTCGTCCATGAAAATAGTAGGACCGAGGTAGTCGCTGCGGTATAAACATTCAGGGTAACCGAGTGAGACCGCGTCAATACCCCAGTAAAAGATACTCCGGTTTTTAACCCATTTAACTTGTTTCGCATCAACGCGGACGCAGTTGATGCCCGCTGCGATCATTTCGTCATAGTCGGCTTCTGTTAGCAGTACAAGTTCATAATCAGATGTGTCGTAGCGGCGCGTTTCATCTTTCTGTCTTGTGTTACTCGGAGGTCCGATAAGAACATCTGGACGGAGGGAAAGAAGTTGCGTTTTCGGCGGTTCGGCGAATTCGTCTAAATTGGACATATCCGAGAGCCGATAGGTATGTCCAAGGTACTTTGTTATTTGTGGAAAGGGACTGTTTTGTGGCGTTGCGTCTGTAGGTTTCGGAAAGAGATATTCCCACGCACCGAGTCCCGGCAAAACTGGTTTCCCTGTAAATCTATCGTGGAATTCCAAGGGCAGGTCATCTCTAATCTGTAGGATATAGCGCAAGATGTTTGCCCTGTCTCCCTTCAGGTTCTTGGAAGGAGAGTTTTTGCTGAGCAACCAGACTGCGAATTTTTCACCAGATGCTTTCGTTGCACGAAGACACAACCCCTGATAAAATACACCCGCCTTTTCTTCAACCGAACCAATTGCCAGGGTTAGCGTCTTCACAACGGTTTTAGCGAGTGAGGCTTCGCTTTCATGTTCGTACGTTGCCACTTGTCCCGGTTTTCCAATCGCGTATAGCGTGCCTTCGGTGGTTTCGGGTGTTTGCATTGTTGCCCTCAAGGTGCTTCTAAATCATTGAGAATCCGCGCCACTACCCGTTTGCGTCGTCCTTGGATCGCTGGCTGTTCCAATTCATAGACTTCATCCGAAATCAGATGTTTATATCTCTCAATCGGCAAGGCTTTGTGTGATCCGTTATCAATATAGCGGTTGAAGATGGTAAAGCGTGGGTAATCTTCTGTCCAGCGTCTGCCCCCGTGATAGAGTGCTTCTGTAAAGATAACACAATCGCCTGCACCGACGGGGACGTTAATAACTGTAGGAGGTCCATCGTAAATCGAGAGGTTATCAGGTGGTTCAAAGTTTCGTTTATGACTCCCCGGAAGACAGACAAACCCTGTTCCGGGTGGTACGTCAACTAAGGAGATACCAGCGTTAAGGAAACCTGCGCGAGGTCCTGATGCTTCTACACTGTAATCTTGACCAGCAGCATGAAAATTGATGTCGTCAGAGGTTGTGTAATTCTTGGTCAGCGCACAATCAACAAGGCAAGGTGTTCCGCGCGTCAGAGCAATAATCACCCGCATAACCTCTAAATTGAGTACAAGCCGTTGAAATACTGGATCACCGTATTGGATATGGTTAATCCAATGCGCAATCGTCGGTGAATGGGTACCGGTACGGGAAGTGGAAGTTAGCGGTGGGGGGAGTTCATCCAGCGTCACCTCGTGCCACCAATTGGCGAGTTCGATCATGCACTTGAGATCCTCAGACGGAACGACTTTGCGGAGGATGATGAATCCGTGGTGGTCAAAGAACCACTGTTCGTCAGGTGTCAACATATATACTCCTTGTAATGTTATCGTGCCCTTTTGAGAGTTCCCCATACGAGGGGCAACTTCTCGGTTGCATCAACGGACAATCCAATTTTCGATTCAAAGTTTCGACGCACTTCGGCATCAGTCAGGGGCCGATCGTAAATGCGAACTTCATCAATGATGCCGGGGAAGAAACGTTCGACGTTCCCACGATTGTTCGCAGCACCGATATAGACGGGCTCCACAAACGGAATAAAAGTATCAAGTTTTTTGGCATCACCTACAATGACCTCTTGGGGTTCTCCATCCATATAGATGCTAACCTCAGATTCGCCCGCATCTTCAATTGCGAAAACGATGTGATGCCATTTGCCATCCGACAGAGCAAACTCAATTTCAACAGCGATTGCGTTGCACCCTGCCGCCGATTTTTGGCGGACGTAGTAGTGAACGATGTCCTCAGCGAATGGGAATCCTGCTTTCGCACTACGGTTGATATCGATTGCCCATGCCATATTACAGCCCTGATCGAGGACTTTGAAAAGCGTCGTCCAATCTTTCTTGAAACTTGTTTTGACCCACGCTTCAAAAGTAGATGTAGCGACCTGTTCGCCAAAGTCGCCGAGATTTGTTAGATTGACGTAATCGTCGCTCCCGTCAAACTCCAGAGCTTCTCCAACGTGTCCGCCGACAATTTTCGGGGCACCCACTATCTTTCCATCATTTTCACCCCAGACATCTTTGACAGTTCCACCAGCGATGTCTTTCTGGTCAAACGTCCAATAACTCACGAGTCCGTCTGTGACGACTGGTTCCGTTCGTCCATTGGGTGAAAGTATTGCAAGCGTGAGGATGAGGGTGAAGAGATAGAATAGCCTTTTCATAATACTTTCCTCCTTGCAGAAGCAAGTATATTTCCGCATCTGTGGAAAATTTCTGATGTGATTTTGAGGCTTTTGGGATCGGTGAAGTAATTATAGCACGTTTAGCGGTTTCTTGTTAAATTTATTTTCCCTGAAGTTGATGCTTGCAAGTTGTGCTGAAAACTGATAGAATGGATTTATATCTATCCAGTTGCAGGCTACACTACTTTTGTAGAGCAAGTTTGTCTCTACGTTAGTTGCTATGAAGACCCCGACGTTGCCAAGCAGAGGAGAAAAATTATGCCGAAAATGACAGGTGCTAAGTTTATTGCTGAAACCGTCCATGGATATGGAATTACCCACGTTTTTTTCATGCCTTACATTGGACCACGGGCTTTAATGGAGATGGAAAATCTTGGGATCAAGCGCGTTCAAACACACGGTGAAAAAGCAGCGGCGTATATGGCAGATGCCTACGCCCGCGTGAAACGGGGTCCCAGCCTCTGTATGGCGCAGTCGGTTGGAGCGGTCAACCTCGCCGCAGGGTTACAAGATGCCTATCTCGCCTGTTCACCCGTGATTGCGCTAACAGGAAAAGAAAACCAAATTAATCAGCAACGACATGCCTATCAGGAGGTAGACCACGTTAATCCGTTTTCTGCGGTTACCAAATATAGCGCGTTTGTCGCGACACCCGAGCAACTTCCCTTCTATCTACGTCAAGCCTTCCGTGCTGCGACAACAGGAACACCGGGCCCTGCACACTTGGATTTTGAAGGAATCGCAGGTTCTTCGGTCATTGATCGGGAGGGAGACCTTGAGGTTATCATTGAAGAGGCGTTTACCGAGTTACCGCCGTTCCGGCCAGAAGCAGAAGCGGAAAAGGTCACAGAAGCTATCAGGCTGCTTACTGACGCGGAACGCCCTATTATTGTGGCGGGTGGCGGTGTAACGGCATCGGATGCACGAGCCGAACTTGTGGCATTAGCGGAGAAGCTTTCGATCCCAGTGGCGACCTCATTGAATGCCAAGGCGATGTTCCCCAGTGATCACCCCTTGGCAGTCGGAACCCCCGGTTCATACTCGCGGGCGTGTGCGAATCAAGCCGTATGCGAAGCAGACCTTGTCTTCTTTATTGGTAGCCACACCGGCGGACAGGTGACCAATGGGTATAAGATTCCACCACAAGGCACACCGATTGTCCAACTCGATATTAATCCCGATGAACTGGGACGCAATTATCCAATCCAGTTAGGCATGCAGGGAGATGTGCGGAATACACTCCGTCGGATGCTTGAAGCCGCGGAAGCCGCAGCACCGCACACTGAATGGGTTAACCGCGTACAGGAATTGGTAAAAGACTGGAAAGAGGATGTCAGTGGGAAAGTGAACTCGGAGCTGTTACCGATGCTCCCAGAACGTCTCTGCCGTGAATTGACCGACTATCTACCCTCAGATGCGATCCTTGTATCCGATACGGGGCATTCAGGCATCTGGACCGGCACAATGATTGATTTTAAGCATCCCGATCAGTCTTTCATACGGTGTTCAGGTTCGCTGGGATGGGGGGTGCCCGCTGCGATGGGAGCGAAGTGCGCACAACCCGATAGACCGGTGATCTGTTTCACAGGTGATGGCGGTATCTGGTATCACATGACGGAATTGGATACAGCAATGAAATCTGGTATTAACGCTGTTATTGTGGTAAACAATAATCATTCACTGAACCAAGAACAGGGTGGTGTTGAGTCGGTCTACGGAGGGCGGACCGCTGGCTCTGATGAACTCTGGTTGTTCCCAGATGCGGATTTCGCGAAGATGGCAGAATCGATGGGATGTCTGGGGATTACGGTCAACAAACCGAGTGAACTCGCGAGCGCGCTGGACCAAGCGTTTGATTCGGGGAGACCGGCAGTTGTGGATGTGAAAACGCATGTCGAAGGGATTGCGCCGCGGGCATGGATGCCTTCGTAAAAGCAGATTCTGCAATAGTGCGGGGCTCCACGTGCCTCGCACCGCCTATAGTGCGTTATCCTGTACGTTTCGGATTGGAGGATAGTTGAACTTTCCGTGTTGCCACTCTTTGTAGATTAGAAACGCCCCGAGTAAACACAAACTGTAGCATAACACATCTTCTATACCAGTGGTTATAATGGCGATATCCAATCTTTGTCGCAAATTTACGCCACTTACGTCTCCCCCCGGTTCCCATTGCGCGATGTAATATGCGTTGAGAACTGCAGCGACAATCCAATTGAGAAACCTGACTTTGATGAGGGGCAATGCCGCGGCGACTAATATCAGACCCTTTGACCGCGTTCGGAAGCATAAAAACACTAAAAATCCCATAACTGCCACAAATTCCAAGTATCCGATACCAGTTGTCAGTCTTACAAAAACATTCATAAGCCTCACTAAAACTTCCTTCAAATGCAGAGTTGAGTTACCGTATCATTTCTATTAGGGAAATTATGTCATGAATCTCCTGATCATATCAAAATTCCATAAACATGCCGCCCTTACAGGACAAACACAGGAC
>VXZL01000208.1 GCA_009845505.1 Candidatus Poribacteria bacterium
GTCTCCACACCGAAGATTGATGAGTTCAGTAAACCAATTATTGTTGCATTGCGTGTTAATTTATGTTAGAATTCTGCGCAAACTAACAGGAATCAACGCCAAATGTGCGTGTGGCATTTGGCGTATGCTGCAAAAAATGAGGGAAAGTAACTTAGGATGCAAATTCGCTCAACAACGATTTTAGCCGTTCGCCGCAATGGCGAGGTTGCTATCGGCGGTGATGGTCAAGTAACTTTAGGCGATACAGCGATTAAACACGGGGCGCGAAAGATCCGTAAGATTCACGACAATCGGGTGCTGATTGGTTTCGCGGGTTCTGCATCAGATGCAATCACCTTGTATGAAAATTTGGAGAAGAAGCTGCAACAGTATCGCGGGAATCTTCAGAAATCAGCGGTGGAACTGGCGCGGGAGTGGCGTAGTGATCGAGTGCTGAGACAAGTAGATGCGCTGATGATTGCTATAGACGCTACCGACGGCTATTTGATTTCGGGAAACGGTGATGTGATTGCGCCAGACGACGATGTTCTTTCGATCGGTTCTGGTGCGCCTATTGCGCTTGCTGCGGCAAAGGTGCTGCTCAAACACTCAGACTTGACTGCGAGAGAGATTATTTCAGAATCACTGCAACTGACGAGTGAAATCTGTATCTATACGAACGCTCAAATTGAAATTGACACAATAAGATAGTAGTCAGCCTTCAGCAATCAGTTGTCAGTCAAGAGAACATTGTGGGGATGACCAACGTTTGTAATACATCCAACGATCTGCTGACTGCTGACTGCTGACCGCTGATAGCCATGTTCGGGAGGTTACCTTTGGAGAAATCGAATGTAAATGTAAAAGATGGAAAGAGCACTTTAGCGAATGCACTTACACCGCAACAGATTGTTGAGGAATTGGATAAGTATATTATCGGTCAGTTTGAAGCGAAACGTTCTGTTGCGATTGCGCTCCGAAACCGGGCGCGCCGTCAGATGTTAGCAGAAGATATACAAGATGAAGTCTCACCGAAGAACATTATCATGATAGGTTCAACAGGGGTCGGTAAAACTGAGATTGCACGCAGACTCGCACGGCTCGTTGATGCGCCTTTCATCAAAGTGGAAGCCTCAAAGTATACCGAAATAGGATACGTGGGTCGTGATGTTGAATCCATGATTCGGGATCTCACAGAGACGGCTATTGGTCGTGTGAAATCTGAACAGACAGAAGCGGTAGAGGAAAAGGCGCGGGAGGCTGCCGAGGAACGTCTTCTTGATTATATTTTCCCGGTGCCACGTTCATTACAGCAGCGGCCTCGTTTACAAGAAGATACACTCGAGGAATCGGAGGATGAGGAGGAAGATGAACTCCTTCAATTGCCGTTCGATCTGGGTCCTGATCCTGAAGTCGAAGCCGAAGAGGCGCGGGAGAAGGAACGTGAACGGTATCTGAAAACGCGTGAAAGATTTAGGGATTGGCTTCGCGAGGGGAGACTTGAGGATAAACCTGTAGAGATCAACGTTAAGCATCAGAATATGCCGTTTGTGGAGATCTTCTCGCCGAGTGGTGTTGAGGAGATGGACATTAATTTTAAGGACATGTTCAGCAATATCCTCCCGAACCAGACGAAGAAACGTCGCGTGCCGGTATCCGAGGCGCGCACGATTCTGATGCAGGAAGAAGCGGAAAAGTTAATTGATATGGATGCGGTCATCAGTGAAGCGATTCAGCGCGTTGAGAATTCGGGTATTGTATTTCTCGACGAGATTGACAAGATTGCGGGTCGCGAATCTCGGCATGGTCCCGACATCTCCCGTGAGGGTGTGCAGCGCGATATTCTCCCAATTATTGAGGGTAGCACAGTAACGACGAAATACGGTGCGATTCGCACAAATCATATTCTTTTTATTGCTGCGGGTGCGTTTCACGTTTCGAGTCCATCGGATCTGATTCCAGAGTTACAGGGACGTTTTCCGATTCGCGTCGAACTGAAAAGCCTAAATAAAAGCGACTTTAAATCGATTCTGACTGAACCGAAGAACGCGCTCGTGAAACAGTATGCTGCGCTGCTCCAAACGGAAGGAATAGCAGCAGAGATTACAGAAGATGCGATAGGTGAGATTGCTGCGCTGGCCTTCAAGGTGAATGAATCTGTTGAGGATATAGGCGCGCGGCGGCTTCATACGATCATGGAAAAGCTTTTTGAGAATCTGTTTTTTGATGCACCGGATCTCGAAGCAGGCAGTGTTGTTATTGATGCCGAATACGTGAAATCGGAGTTGTCAGATATTGTTGAGGATCAAGATTTGAGCAGATACATCCTTTAATAGTTGTCAGTCGTCAGTACGGATTACTGCGTAATCCTTTCAGTTATCAGTAACCTCAATTGCTGCTTAACAGTCTATGCTACAACAAGTGTCCGAGGGTCTCTGATGGTTTCCAAAAGCCGAAAACTGACGGCATACACATTTCACCTTTTTACCCTTCTATTCGTTTATGCTTTGTTCCTACCCAGCGGCTTTGCGCAAAATGTGGTGCAATGGCGCGTGCCTGATAGTGACGAGGTATCCCTCGGCGCAACGACCCTAAATGCTATAACCTTTTCCCCGGATGGTTCGCAAATCGCTGTTGCAAGCCCAAACGGTATTGCATTATATGACACTTATAGTGGAAATACTGTAACGTCATTCCCCATTCTGGTAGACGATGTAATCGCGCTTGCGATTTCACCTTCCAGCGAGAAGGAGGGTGGGCAAACGGTTGCGGTTGCGAGTGAGGAGGGGATTGTTCATCTCTGGAACGCGCGAACGGGTGAACATAGCGCAGATTTCATAGGACACACCGATCCGGTTGTGGCATTGGCATTCTCGCCCGATGGTAATACACTCGCCAGTGGGAGTTTCAGAGAGGTTCGTTTGTGGAACTTAACCTCGGAGCAAACCGCCCGTACTGCTATCCTTCAGGGGCATCGAGATATGGTTACCACGTTGGTGTTCTCACCAGACGGTAGAACACTTGCGAGCACCAGTTTTTACGGCACGATTTTGTTGTGGGATGTGGGAACCGGTCAACTCCGACACAGTCTCTCAGGGCACACCGATTCAATTCAGGCACTCGCCTTTTCGCCCGACAATGAAATTTTAGCGAGCGGTAGCTATTGGCACCCGGACGCGAGAAGCACAATCCGTTTGTGGAATCCACACACCGGGCGGCTGCTTTCGACGTTTGAAGACCACATCACACCCGTTTTTGCTTTAGCGTTCTCACCAGATATTCATAGTGGAACACTTGCCAGTGCGGGTTGGGGTAACAGCGTTCGTTTATGGCATCCGCAAACCGGGCAATTACAAGCGACTTTTGAAGGTGATGCTGCCCCGATTGTTGCTTTGAGATTTCTGCCGGATGCTGATGGCGGTATACTGGCGAGTGCGAGTCTTGATGGGACAATCCAACTGCAGTCTCTGACACGTGTGCAGATACCTGCGGATGTCAATGGAGATGGCGTTGTCAATATTTTGGATTTAACCTTTGTTGCTTCGCGTTTTGGAGAGGCTTCACCGGACCTCAACGGTGATGGTATCATAAACATTCTGGATTTGATGCTTGTTGCGAACCATTTCAACCAAGAATTGGAGTAAAAAATGCAAAAAACCCAGTTTTTCTTTTTTCTTATTGCTCTGCTGTTGACCTTAGTATTATTTTTACCCGAAGGTTTCACTGAAACTGCCAGCGCGCGCCTCGGTATAGGCGACGCTACTGATGTCCAGTTTTCGCCGGATGGGACACAAATTGCCGTGGCAAGTTCCATAGGCATCTGGCTTTATGATGCGCAGACCTATCAAGAAGTCGATTTACTCACCGATCATGTGCGTGGCATCCATTCGTGTGTGTATTCGCCGGATGGGACGATACTTGCGGGTGGTGGAATGGACGGAACAGTGCTCTTATGGGATATTTCCACGAAACAACTCCTCACTACGGTTAAAGGACATGAATGGTGGCGGCGGGTCATAACACTGGCGTTTTCCCCGGACGGTAGAACGCTTGCGAGTGGGGCGGATTATGAGGATGTCGTTCAGTTGTGGGATGTCCCTACCGCCCAACATCGTGGAGCCTTTGAAGGACACGCAGGTGTCACGGTTGAAGGACGCGGGGGAGGTGTCACGGCTGTAGCGTTTTCCCCGGACGGTCGAACGCTTGCGAGTAGCAGTCGGGATGGCATGATTCGGTTATGGGATGTCGCTACGGGTGAACACGACGCTATTCGCGTGGGACCTGAAGTGTTGACGCTGGCGTTTTCTCCGGACGGTAGAACCCTTGCGAGTGGAGATAGAGGTAATAGAGTTCAGTTGTGGGATATGGACACGCGCCAGTCGCGCTGGAGTTTTATTGAACCTACAGAGATTGTTTCTGCGGTTGCCTTCTCACCGGATGGAACACTTCTTGCCAGTGAGGGTGAGGATAACGCAATTCGCTTGTGGGATGCAAATACACATCGGCAGATAGCAGTCCTTACGGCACATACCCGTCCCATCCTTTCTCTGGCGTTTTCCCCGGATAGCAGAACCCTTGCGAGTGTGGGTGAAGATAATACGGCTCGGTTGTGGGATATTGATATGCTGTGGACACCAAATACGGTCTATACCGAATCTAAGGCGATTCTCCATGCAAACTTAGGATATATTACGGCGCTTGCGTTCTCGCAAGATAGTAAAATGCTTGTGAGTGGGAGCGAGGACCGTGTCCTACGTGTATGGGATATAGGGACAGCAAAAGTGCAGGAATCCTTCATCACTGGGGATACGCGTTGGATTCGAGCAGCGACTTTTTTATCAGATGGTGTGGCTTTTGCCAGTACAGGTGGGACTGACAGAGACGTGCATCTCTGGCGTGCAAGGGGTGGGACGCTGGCACACCTCACGTTGCAACACGGGTCTGTCAGCACAACCATGAGGTTCTCTCCCAACGGTAGAACCCTTGCAACTGTGGATGGATTGAATGATGTTATTCTCTTATGGGATTTAACAACCGGGGCGCAGTTGACGACGTTTGAAGGGCATATACATTGGATTTTTGAGTTAGCGTTCTCACCGGATGGCACAACCTTAGCAAGTGGCGGCGGGGATAGCGCGGTTTTGCTGTGGGATGTCGAGTCAGGACAACGCCTTGCGACCCTTGGAAAACAGGACGTAACTCAGGGGAGTAGGGATGATGTTTATGCGTTAGCGTTCTCACCTGATGGTAGAACCTTAGCGAGTGGGGGCGCGGACGGACTGATTCAGCTATGGGATACGGATACAACACAACGGCTTTCTACCCTGACAGGACACGCAATTGAGGTTGACGCGTTAGCATTTTCGCCGGATGGTGGAACGCTTGCGAGTGGTGATTGGGACGGCACCATTTTTTTCTGGGATGCAACTACTTTCCGGACACACGATCCTCAAGAACCACCTACTGCTATCCTCAAGGGACATACAAGTGATGTCGAAGAATTGGCATTTTCGCCGGATGGTAGAACGCTTGCGAGTGGAAGTTGGGACGGCACTATTCTTCTATGGGATTTTACGCCTGTCTTGACACAAACCCCTGCGGATGTTAACGGAGATGGCGTTGTCAACATCTTAGATTTGACCTTTGTTGCTTCGCGTTTTGGGGAGAATTCGCCGGACCTTAATGGTGATGGTATCGTCAACGTTTTGGATTTGGTACTCGTTGCCCAGCGCATCGGGGAATAGCCATATAGCCATTTTGAGACTTGACACACTCAGCATTTTGTGGTAGAATAGCAGCGTTAAATCGGATAGAAAAGGAGAGGAAAAGATAGATGAGGTTATTACAAAAATTCGCATTTCTGCTAATGTTGTTTGTTCTTGTTTCGCCTGTGCTCGCCGAGGAACACGCGGCGGAAGAAACGGTGCTGCCTGTAAAAAATTATGCTGAATTCACACTGAAGGGTGCCTATGCTGATACGAAAGTTGTTAGTACCTTTGGTACGTCCGCAACGCAGACGCTGCGCGGACTCTTTAAAAAATTAGATGCCCTCAAAACAGATGATGACATCGCTGGGATTGTCTTCAAAATAGACGATGTAAGTATCGGCTGGGCGACACTCCAAGAGATCCGCAGCAAACTTCACGAATTCCGAGCAGCGGGAAAAGAGACGATCGGGTATCTGGAAGGCGGCGGAAATGCCGAGTATCTCCTCGCGGCTACGATGGATCGCGTCGTTTTGATACCTGCAGGCGGTCTGAATTTAACCGGCTTACGCGCCGAGATTATGTTCTATAAGGGTTTATTGGATAAGTTGGATATCCAAGCCGATATGCTGGCCATGGGAAAATACAAATCCGGTGTCGAACCCTACATGCGCGATGGGATGTCGGATGCATTCCGTGAGTCGATGACAACGCTACTTGACGATTTGTACGCGCAATTGCTAAACCATATCGCTGAGAGTCGAGAGGGTATTACAGCAGAAAGCGCGTCGGATTTGATGGACCGCGGTCCTTTTACGGCGGAAGAGGCACTACAAGAGAAATTGGTTGATGCGCTTCAATATTACGACGAGCTCCTAACGGCACTGAAAACGGCATCTGAAAACGAGGATGTTCAAGTCGTGGAACCGGATGGTGAACGCAAACGAAAAGTCCCGGATATGAACAGTTTCGCTGGACTTATGCAGCTCTTCAGCATGCTCAATCCACCGCAGCGCGCGCAACCCACCTCCGAGAATCAGATTGCACTTATCTATGCCAACGGTCCTATCTTGCCGAGTATTGAATCGCTTTTCGGTTCAATGGCAGTGATTACACCGAGTATGTTAAAGGAGGCGTTTGAGAAAGTCCGTACCGACGATTCCGTTCGGGCGGTTGTGCTCCGTATAGACAGTCCGGGCGGTTCTGCGCTCGCTTCCGACCTAATTTGGCGTGAAGTGATGTTGACACAACGCGAAAAACCGGTCGTTGTTTCGATGGGCGATGTCGCTGCATCGGGTGGCTACTATATCGCCATGGCAGCGGGGACAATTGTTGCGCATCCGAGTACGTTGACGGGTTCTATTGGTGTGTTTGGTGGTAAACTGAACATGAAAGGTCTCTATAACAAAGTCGGTCTAACGAAGGAAATCATCAGGTATGGGCGGAATTCCACCCTCTATTCAGATTACGCCGGTTTTACGCCTACCGAGCGCGAGCGTGTCGAAAAGATGATGAAGACGATCTATGAAGATTTCGTCGGTAAGGCAGCGACGGGACGGAACAAATCCTTTGCTGAAATTGATGAGATTGCGCAGGGACGCGTCTGGACGGGTCAACAGGCGAAAGCACTTGGACTCGTTGATGAACTCGGTGGACTGGACACGGCACTCTCTATTGCTAAGGAGCAGGCGGGTTTCTCTGCTGATGACGAAGTTAACCTGATGGTGTTACCAAAGCAAAAACCGTTTTTTGAGCAGCTTATGGAGCGGATGATTGAAGATATGGAGGGATCGGTTCAGGTGCCGCTACAATTGGTAGTGAGTGATCCGCTGCTGGCGATGTTAGGGACTCGGTCGGAGCATGTTCTGACTTGGCTGAGTCTGTTTGGTTTTGAAGATGGGATACAAGTCGTTACGATTTTGCCTTACGATATTTTGATTCGGTGATAGTTATGAATTTCAAGGCTGACTTTCAGGTTGATTTGACTGGTGAACAGGTTGCGTTTTTTCGGGATAATGGGTATCTGAGCATTCCGCGCATCACAACGGATGAAGAGATTGAATGGCTCAAGGGTATTTATGACGAGCTCTTCACGGAGCGGACTGGGGAAGCGGAGGGACGCTATTTTGATCTGGCGGGTCCACGTGCGCACAACGGACGGGAGACGTTGCCCCAGGTATTAGGTCCAGAGGCACAGTTTCCTGAACTCCGTGAGACGGTCTATTTCCGAAACGCGCATCGGCTTGCTGCGAAGCTGCTCGGTGTCGAAGCCGAGAAGGTCAACGGTGGTGGGCACATGATTTTGAAGCCTGCGCACTACGGTAACGAAACCCCATGGCATCAAGATGAGGCGTACTGGAATCCTGAAATTGTGCCGCATAGTTTGAGTGTCTGGCTGCCACTTGACAAAGCGACGGTTGAGAGCGGCTGTCTCCAATTCATCCCGAAATCGCACAAGGGTCAGGTACGTTGGCACCGTCATATTGACAACGATCCGCTCGTGCATGGGTTGGTAACAGATGACGTTGACACATCAGAGGCGGTGGCGTGTCCGATACCTGCTGGTGGGGCGACGTTCCATCACTGTAGAACTTTGCACTATTCCGCGCCGAACACTACAGCAGAAGTGCGACGTGCGTATATTCTCGTTCTGGGTGGACCGCCGCGGAAGCGGGATAAACCGGCGCATCGTCCGTGGCAAATGGAAGAGCAAGAGGCACTCGCACAACTGAAATCGTTAGCAAAGGAGCATTAAGATGAAGAAAATAAAGGATATGTCCTGCGCTGAATTATGTGTCCTCCTACAGAGGCTTGTTTCTGAGTCCATCCTTGCTTCGCGCGAACGGCTGCTTGTATTGCTCAGTGAACACAGTTCACCGAAAAACAGGGAGCGATTGGAGACAGAATTCCGCGAATTCTTCTGCGGATATGAAAGTCTTGCCTTATGGTTGGAGGAATACGAAGAGGATCCACTTGACGGGTTGGATATGCATACTTCAGTCGCTAAGAAGTTAAAGCGGCATCGCGAATATATCCTCACTAATCGCAAGACGACGCTGGAGGAACGGATGGTCCGCCGAATGGGAGGCTACCTCAAAAGCGATCCAATGCCAGAAAAGAAAATCGCCGAGTTGCCAGAAGCGGAATATCGGAAATTGCTGCATGCGTTGGTTAATCAGGAACTCTTTATTGTCCACGCGAAGGTTACCTTGCTGCTCAAAGAGAATCTGCCCTACCAGAAATTATCGGAGGCATTTCGGGAGTTTTTCGTTGCGTATGAACTCCTGGAACTCGCACTGGAGGACTATCACTACGATCCCGATGAGGGATTGGAATTGCGTCCAGAGGTCGCCGAAAGGTTAGAGCAAAGCGTTGCTGAAATTGAAGCTGGGACGGCTGAAGTGATTCCGCTTGAGGAAGTTGCCAGAGTCTAAGGAGGCTTTGAAGTTATGAAAGTCATCTGTACCGGCATCAGTTGTTCGGGACGCAAGGAGTTAATGGCAGATTTCGCGACCTTCTGTGTGCAAAAAGGGCTGAATATCGGTTTCTTTAATGTCGGGGACTTTATGCGCCAAATCGGGGCGGAATCCCACGTTGATTTTACGGAAAAGGTGCTTGATTCGGATCCAGCGGTTCTATCGTTAGCACGGCGGACGGCTTTCTATGAAATCGCGCAACTCGCTGCAGATTATCAACATGCTATTATCGGATTGCATGCCTCTTTTCGGTGGCGTGGCAGTCTCCTTGAAGGATTCTCTTACAAAGATATTGAAATTATCCAACCCGACATGCTCATCAACGTTGTTGATAATATCACCGATATATCGGAACGAATGGAACAGTCTGTGCAATGGTCAGGCACGGGGAAAGCGACCCTCAATGTCTGGTTGGATGAGGAAGAGTTCCTGACTCGACAACTGGCACAACTTATTGAGAAACCCTATTACGCTGTCGCTAAACAACACGATCTCGAAAATTTCTATGAACTCCTCTTTTCGCCGAGGAAGCCGGTCTTCTATCTCAGTTATCCGATTACGCTCTTAAGGGACACCCCAGAGGAGATTGAGAAAATCCGTGAGATGGGCGAACAGTTGAGTCGTTCGTTTATTGTCTTTGACCCGCTCTCTATTAAGGATATGGCACTCGTTACCCGCACGAAAGTTGATGGTGCTGACCCGCTGAACCTGCCCCCAACGATGAGTGAGATGGATGATGATGTGATCCAACAGATTAAAACTCGGACAATCTCTCGAGATTATCAATTTATCCACCAGAGCGATTTTGTGGTCGTTCTCTATCCTACGGACAAATTGTCACCGGGTGTGTTGAGTGAAATGAACTACGCTTCCCGTTATAATAAACCGGTGTATGCGGTTTACAGTGAGACGCGGAGTATCTTTTTTGAGAATTTGTGTGAACGGATTTTTGATACCTTTGAGGAGCTTGAAGACTTTTTGTGCGAAACGTATCGGATAAATGAGGTGAAATGATACCTATATGGAGGAAGTTGATATGGGAAATCCAACTAAGAAGTTGAAAAAAGCGGACATTGAAGCACAGCAGCCCCTTGAGAAGCCCATTTCTGCGCGAGGTTTAGAAGGTGCTTATAGCGATGATGAACCCGAGTATACACTGGATGCGCTGGTCGCAGTAAATCCTGACTATAAAGGCACTCGCGAGGCGTGTAACGCTATAGTGCCTATCCCTGCGCGGGGTTTAGAAGGTGCTTATAGCGATGATGAACCCGAGTATACACTGGATATGCTGGTCGCAGTAAATCCTGACTATAAAGGCACTCGCGAGGCGTGTAATACTACGGCGCGCGCGCCCGCATGCAGTGATGAGCCTAAGTCCACGATCAAACGAAAGGAACGAAATGAGAGAGCGTGACGTAATCATTGTCTATTTAAAGGATGCCGAGGGGCGACTAAAACTGAGACCTGCGGTTTGCCTACGACAGTTACCACACAATTATCGCGCTTTCATCGTTTGCGGTCTCACCACAAGGTTGCAGTATTGTGTCGAAGGTTTCGACGAAATTGTCACACCTCAAGACGATAATTTGGAGCAGCTTAGGGAAACTTCTTTAATCCGACTTGGCTTTCTAAGTCAAATACAGGTGGATGAGATAATAGGGCACATCGGCTCTATTTCCGAGGAACGGCAAAAACGGTTGTTGAGGAAATTGAGTGATTATCTCAAAGAAAATGAATAATAGCCTACTCCAAGTAGCGAAGTGGGATGAAGCTGCCATTCGAGCGAGGGCGGAGGAACTCGCGGAGAAAGCGCTCAAAATCTGGGTTTACCCGGAATAAAAATGGATGCACTTACTATGACGGATGATCAAATTTTAGAACTCGGTTTTAAGGCGTTGATTGACAAGCTTGGACCTGATGGAATGGTGCGTTTTATCCATCAATTTGAGGCAGGCAGAGGCGATTACACAAAAGAACGGCAGCAATGGGTAGGAATGTCTGATGTTGAAACCCTCGCGAAACAGATTCAACAGAGTGAGAATACCTCTGAGTGTGTTGCCAAAGCCCTGAAAACTGCAATACAATAACGCGATATGAAAATTGGTATCCTCTCCCGGGGCCCTCAAAACCACTCTACGCGTCGTCTCAGTGAAGCTGCTTTCAATGCAGGACACACCGCCGAGATTTTAGATCCTTTCGGTTTCTACCTC
The DNA here is from genome assembly GCA_009845505.1 of Candidatus Poribacteria bacterium. Classification (GTDB taxonomy): domain Bacteria; phylum Poribacteria; class WGA-4E; order WGA-4E; family WGA-3G; genus WGA-3G. Next base: position 11,371 of record VXZL01000208.1, read on the forward strand.
CATATAGGTGAAAATGGCAATCGAATTACCTATCACGGAAAACCCGCAGAGGATTTTGATGTCCTCGTGCCGCGTCTCAGCCGTACAACCGTGCGGTATGGCGAAGAGGTTGTGGCGCATTTTGAATGGATCGGTACGCCTGTGGTGAATCGAGCGAAGGCGATCGCGGCGGCTCGCCATAAATTCCACTCCCTCCGTATCCTGGCACAGCACGGGTTACCCGTCCCACCGAGCCTCACTGTCGGTTCCGCCACATTTTTAGAGAACGCCGTAGCCGAAATGGGAGATTATCCGTTTATCTTAAAACCGTTTCACGGGACACACGGTAAGGGCGTTATGTTGCTGGATACGCCGACCTCCCTCACTTCAGCCGTAGATGCGCTGTGTGATTTGCACGAGGATTACGTCATTCAGCCCTTTATTGCAGAAGCCGGGGGTGTTGACATTCGTGTTCTCGTCGTAGGGGGTGAAGCGATTGCGGCGATGAAAAGGAGCGCGCCTGCTGGCGAATTCCGGGCGAATATTCACAGGGGAGCATCCGGGGAGACAGTCTCATTATCAGAGACATACACCGATGTTGCTATCAGAGCGGCAGCAGCACTTGAGTTAGAGATAGCAGGGGTTGATCTGCTCCAGACAAACGAGGGACCCGTTGTGCTGGAGGTTAACCCGTCGCCAGGGTTTGAGGAACTGGAATCTGTTACAGGGGTCAATATTGCAGATGCGATTATCGGATTTGTAGTAGCATTTGCGCGAGGACGCGGATGAATGATACTCCGAAAAAAATCTTGATGTTCAATCACGAATTTCCGCCAATCGGTGGCGGCGGGGGTTGGGTGAGTTATTTCTTAGGTAAGCACTTCGCTGCAGCCGGACACGATGTGCATCTAATTACTTCGCAATTCCGTGATTGTCCGACCGACGAGACGGTAGAGGGTTTTCATGTGCATCGAGTGCGTGCGCTTCGGAAGAACCGGGATGTATGTGCTGTTCATGAGATGCTGACCTATGCTGTTAGTTCAAGTCTTTATGGACTGCGGTTCGCAAAGCAGTTTAAACCCGACATCGTCCAAGTGTTTTTTGGTATTCCTGCCGGTGGGGGTGCGTATCTTTTGCGGAAACGCCATAATGTGCCATACCTCGTGTTTTTAGGCGGTCGCGATGTGCCGCGTCGGAATCCCGATCCGCCGTATTATCGGTGGTTATACCTGTTCCTGAAGCCTGTTATCCGCTCGATTTGGAATAATGCGTCAGCGGTGGTTGCGTGTAGCGACGGCTTACGTGAACTCGCGCAAGAGACGGCTCCTGATGTGAAGATGGATGTGATTCCTGACGGTTTAGACTTAAGCCGATTTGAGCCATCGTCTCGTGAGCCGGACCCAGAAAGAGTCCGAATCCTCACAATCGGGCGGCTCATTCCACGCAAGGGTTTCCAATTTCTGATCCGCGCCCTGCCGCAAATCGTTGAGAACGCAGCACACGACTTTGAAATTGAAATTGTCGGCGATGGACCCTATCAGAAAGAACTCCTGAAGTTGGCATCAGACCTTGACGTAACCGATCATATCCGTTTTGCAGGTGCCGTGCCGTATTCGGAGTTGCCTGGGAAATACCGCGGTGCCGACATCTTCATTTTGCCGTCGCTTGCAGAAGGCATGCCCCTTGTCGTTTTAGAGGCGATGGGGACAGGACTTCCGATTGTTGCGAGTCGCGTTCAAGGCATCGAAGAACTTGTAGCCGAGGACGTTAACGGCGCGCTTTTTGATCCGGGGGATGCCGACGAACTGGCACAGAGCCTGGTCAAACTCATCAACGCCGGAAAAAGACGTGTTGAGATGGGTGAAGCCAGCGTTGCACGCGTTCAACCGTACGATTGGAAACACATCGCCGAGGCTTATTTAACCCTCTATGCTGATATTCTGTCTGTTTAACCTTGACGCTGTGTCTCTCGTCCTTGCGGTTTTTGCTTAAGTTTTCAAAACCCTAAAGGACGTTAGGATTAAGCAAAAATCACCGTGAAACGAAGTGGAACGGTGCCCAGATTTAATAGGTAAAAAAAATGATTCCAATCAAAATCCTCGCAATTGGTGCGGGCGGTCTGCAACGCGCCTTGACTCATGAGTTTGTTCATATCCTCAACCAACGGAACCTCTACAACGGTGGCATCTTTGTTGGACAGCCACGGGGTACGGAAAAAGCCGATGCCTTTAATCGACAGGATGGTGTCTATCATGTTGTCACATTTGACTTGAGTGGCATCCACAATGTCCAACGGGTTGAGAGCGTTGTTGGGGCAACGACCCTCTCCACTAAAACCGGTCGTGACTGGTTCTATTCCCAAACTGAGAATCCACTAGACCTCGTGCTTATCGGTGTAACTGAGGCGGGGATTGCCAAGGGTGAGTTGGCGATGGATGTACTGGACGAGACCCTCTATCGTTATTTTTCTCATCATGGTGCTGATGCGACGCTCTGCGTTATTAATACCGATAATCTCCGAAATAATGGCGATATTATTCGGGATATTCTCTGCGACGAGTATCCGAAGCGCAGCGATGCTTATACGACGTGGTTGGAAACAAACGTCGGTTTTCTCAACGAAATGGGAGATCGACTTGTGCCACAGGTGTATGCTGTACCTGAAGAGATTAAAGCGGCTGCGCGCGCCCAGATTGAAACACCCGATGAACTGATAACATACGCCGAGAAGTCGCCCGCGACACCGCTTATCTTGGAAGACTTGAAGGACATGTTACGCGTGCCGTTCAGCGAACTTCAGGATCAGGGTGTTGTTGTGAGTCGGGAGAGCATTGAACCGTATCACGATTGGAAGTTGCTTTTGGTGAATTCTGTGCATGTGCCGGGGATTACGCATAAAGGGGTGCTTTCTGGTATCGAGTATGTTAACGAGGCAGCGACGCACCCAATCTTCGCACCGCATCTTGAACGTCTTATGGAAGGATATGCCGAGATTGTGGAGGCGGATATTCCGATAGCTGGGAAAAGTGCAAGGGCATACACCTTGGAGTTTGTTGACCGTATCCGAAGTGTCAAAGATGACAATGCCCGTATTAACATCATCGAGACGGTGAAGTTACGGGAGCGCGCTGCGGATATCGTCCGTTCGCCGAGCTATGATGCCAGTCCGGAACTTTTTAAATCCGACTTCGCGTATTCCTTCGCAACCGTCCTCCGATTCCTAACACCGCATACGGTGTCGGGTGCTGATGACTATCGGGGTATTACTGATACCGGTACGGAGTATGAGATCCGTGATCCTGACCGAACAATACAGGACATTCTGACAGGGGCGTTTGGGGCGAGTCGGGCGGATGTGTCGGAACGTATTTCTGCTATTTTCTCGAATGCGACGCTTTGGTCACCTGTCGGATCTGCATCGCCAAGCGGTTTGAGCGAAAATCAGGATTTTACAGCGCGCGTCGTGGCGTATTATCATCGGTTGGTCAACGGAGAGACGTGTCTTGAGGTTTTGGAGAGTATTAATAGCGGGTAGCCGTCAGCGGTCAGCAATCAGCAGAGAGTTGTAGCAATTGCGGATGTTGGTAACGCCACTGTGATCTCTTTGCTGAAAGCCGATAGCCGACTGCCGATAGCCACTAAAGCGAAATAAGCCCTTTTTTCCGCTGAAGGACGGCATCGTAGAACCGCATCGTGCCAACACAGTCATGGATACTTGAGATTGGCTCTCGGTCTTCACGAATGGCGTTAACAAACTCAGTAAGGCTGATACCATCGCCTGTCAGTTCGCCGTTGCGCTGATCAGAAAAGTTTGAGGTGAAAGTGTTTCCGGATTCCGTGAAGTGTTGCGCACCCCACAGGCCATCTAAAACGATGTATTCGTGTTGTCCGGTAATTTCGATGTAGTCGTAGTTACGCTGCCACAAGCGTTGACTCGTCAGTTGTAAACTTCCCACCGCGCCGTTTGTATATTCTACTGCAACAGCAAACGCGCCTTGCCCATCGACTTCGTTGTGAAAAACGCTAAGTTCCTTTACGTCCGCACCGGCGATGTGCCGCGCCAAATCGAAATGGTGGATGGCGAAATCGAGCAGATACTGCTTCACGGTCGGATATTTTCCGCTACAGAACGAGCAGAAGAGTTGCGTGAGTTGCCCGAAGGATTCGGTCTGCATAATCTGCTTTGCTTCTCGCACACCGAGACTGAACCGGCGTTGAAAGTTCACCATTAGCGTTTTGCCGTGCTGTTCTGCGGTTTCTGCCAGTTCGAGGGTTTCCGCGAGAGAGGGTGCCGGAGGTTTCGGGACGAAGACGTGGTACCCCGCTGCGAGTGTTTCAAGCACAAGCGGTTGTCGAGGGTCGGGCCCCATGCTAATGATAACGGCTTCAAGGTCTTCTTTTTCAAACATTTCGTGCCGGTCGGTGTAATATCT
>VXZL01000314.1 GCA_009845505.1 Candidatus Poribacteria bacterium
AGAAGTCACTATACACCTTTTGAATCGCTGCTTTTTCTGCTGCGAAGTCAATAGGGGGTTTCGCGGCAACTACGGGTTCGTCAGTCGTAGACGTTGTTGAAGAACTTTCCGTCGGCTTTTCAGCAGAGCCTTCATCTTCAGAATCGCTACCGCAACCCACAATGCCGATACTCATGATGCTCACTGCGAAGAGGGCAAACACGAGCCACATTAATCTCGATTGCATTTTCTAAATTCCTCCTTTGGGTTCATCACATCGCTTGCAAATAAAGATCGCAAGCCACTCACGTCCAAAAATCACGTTTTAATACTGTTTAAGACATTATAACCACTTTTCAAAAATATGTCAAGTTAATTTGTCTAATGTTATCCGTTGCGATTTTCCGATGGCAAATACTGTGCATCCTCAAGCACCTGGATTACATCGGTAACCTGGATTTCGGACATGCATCCATTTTTTCCGAATCGACAGGTCGTCCCCAAACAAGGCGGACAATCCAGTTTGCGTCGAATCGTTTGACATTGTATTCCGATTGGGGCAAAACGGGTTGGGTCTCCAGGTCCGTAAAGTCCGATTGTCGGCGTGCCAACTGCTGCAGCGAGATGCATTGGACCGCTATCGTTCCCGATAAACACATTACAATTGTGCAAGATTGATGCCAATTGCGTCAAGGTCGTTTTACCAGCAGTATTAATCGCCTTTCGCTGCATAAGTTGTTGGATTTCGGTGATTATTGGGACTTCATCCTTCACGCCAACAAATAGAACTTGCGTTCTTTTTCGTGCAATTAGCCAATCTGCTAATTCTGCGTACCGTTCAGGGAGCCACCGCTTTAGCGGGATTGGGGACCCTGGATGGATTGCAATCAGTGGGCATTGTTTATCGATCTTATAGGTTGCCAAAAAATCGGATGCCCACTTTCCATCCGCTGTTGTCACTGAGAAAGTAGCAGTCTGGATGGATGTTGGAATGCCAGCATGTCTTAAAACATCAAGGTTGCGGATCGTTTCATGCGTTCCGTTGAACCGCGAACGCCCTAACTTGTTTTCAATTTGTAAAGCGGCACGACTGAGACGATGCGGTGTGAGTTGCAGAAGCGAGAACCAAGTTGTTCGCCAATCTCCGCGGAGTTCTATTATCAGGTCGTATTTTTGACGATGCAATTCTCGGTAAAGCTGGAATGCCTGCTTTAGTGTAGTCGATTGCCCCGTCCGAGAAAAAGCGGGAGAATTATAGTCGAAAATGGTACTGACATCAGGATGTCTCTCTAAAATGACGCGACTCCACGTCCCTGTGAGTGCGTGCAGTTCGGCGTTTGGATACGCTTGACGGAGATTGGAGAAGACTGGCGTTGCTAATATGACATCACCGAGGTGGTCGAGTTTGACGACGAGAATGCGTTTTGGAACGAAGTCCTTGGGTAAGTGTTTTGGGTAAAAGAGCCACTGCACAAGGGCAGAAGCGATTAAAGTGAGGATTTCGGTTGCGTTCTGAAACATATCTCCAGTTTAATCACGTTGGCGAGATTTGTCAAGAGATGTAGGAAAAAGAACATACAGTGCCCTATGGGTTTATCGTTGACTCTCTTGGATAGCGCGTTCAAAGGCACAGAATAGATCTGGGATATCCTGACGTAATACCGTTGGGTTAACAGTAAGCATGATACGTCGATCGTGATCGCCATCTGGTGAGGATACAGCTACTGCATGCGCCTCAAGCGTCTTGACAAAACACTTACTATCAATACTTGATCCTAATTTCAGTGGGAATATATTAGAACCGTGCTCAAAAGGTTCAACCTTGATACCCTCCAGGGCGTTAATTTTATTAAAAAGTGCTGTTGCGTGTGCCATAGCCCGATTGAAACGCGCCTCAAACCCATCTATGCCCTGAAGTGCTAACGCTGCCGCAAAGTTTGCAGATGCCAATCCTCCGCCAAACATACGACGGTCGTGATACAACCCCTCCGTGAACTCAGCCGTGCCTGCCAATACTGCTCCGAAGGGTGCTCCAAAATACTTGTACAACGACACATAGACCGTATCAAACAACGCAGCATAATCAGCAGGTGGGATGCCGGTCGCACCTGACATCATGTAGAGGCGTGCACCGTCAAGGTGAGTCCTAATCTGTTTGTCTCGGCAGTAGTCCGTTACTGCCTTCATCTCATCAAACGGCATAATTTTGCCGAATTGGCGGCGGACAGGACTTTCAATCATCACTGTACCCACCGGATTGATGACCCTTCCGCTTTCTGACTGCTCTACTGCGGTTTTCAATGCTTCGAGTGTGAAATAGGGACATTCCTTTGCTAAGGGTATGAGATTTATATTGCTGAGTCGCGTTGCGCAATCCCCACTGTCCTTGTAGAGATGGCTTTGCTCCTGAACGATTGCGCGCGGTTTGACTCCACAGAGTTTTCGGATGGCAAGATGATTGGCGAGTGTCCCCGTCGGCATAAAGACTGCCGCCTCTTTGCCCAACATTTCGGCACATTTTTTCTCCAGCTGCTCGAGATTGCCACCGAGAGAATAACTGTCAGCCTCAAGTGTAAATTCTTGGTCGAATTCAGCAAGTCGCTGTAGCATCATTGAAGGCGTTTTCGGTTCTCCATCGCCGCGAAATATAACGGTATTGTCTGGCGAAACATCTGGGATAAGAGACGGATCTGATTGGGGCGATTGGGAAATATGCCGGTTTGTTGTCTGCATCAAAGTTGATCTCCTTCAGGTATATTA
>VXZL01000089.1 GCA_009845505.1 Candidatus Poribacteria bacterium
ACACCGCACCGCGCCGATCCCGCAACCACTTCTCACAGACCTGATACGAACCAATCTCGTATGCCCAGACTTCCGGTGGCACATCCGTGAAATACTGAGACGCATTAATCCAAACTTTCTCGTCCACATAACGTACGCGTCCGACGACACCATCGCCTTCACCCTCAAACCGATGCCGCGGCGGAACCGATACATCTTTCAATAAATGCCAATCCATTAGACGCTGCCCCAACACTGCGAGGGTGCGGAACTGTTCAATGTCCTGCGGTAAAGGGATACGCGGGAAATCGTATTTCAGGAAATCGTAATACCGTTCGCGATAGGTCGGACTGTAGAGAACCGCATAGATATAGGCGAGAACCTCCTCCGGCGAAACGCCTTCCGGGAGGTTAAAGGGGTCAACCTGTGGAAGTTCCAACGCCTCCGAGAGTGCAGTCAGAAAGGTGGGTTTGAAATTGAGAGAACGCTCCGTCGAGAGTTCTAATTCTTGAGGATTCGGATACAAATAAAGCGGAAATACATGAGTCGGTCCATCTTTATTTGAAACACAATTCCCATCGGTAATTCTATTGGTAACAAAGACATGCTGCCACGTGGTAGCACTCCTAATGATGCGGTGTGTACAGAGAGCAAGGTTTTCACCTATAAGGAGGTGAAACATGATCACCGGTCGTGGTCTACAGTGAAATCCCCGCGATTGTCCCGTATAGTAGGTCCAGCGTGTGTCAAACGGACGATAATTGATTGGTACAACGTGTTGTTCTGTCTCAGGATGATTTTGAAGGTCTTCTTGGGCGAGACGAATTTGCCAGTCCTTGCTATCCCTTGGTAGTCTATATCGTTGCCGTGCTTCGGATTCAGAAAGTGACACAAAATCAGTAACAGTGGTATGTGCCGCTTCTGGAGTGCTATGAATAGTGAGTCTGTCTCGCGCCGTGATAATCCCGATGGAACTCTCTTGAAAGATGTCGGTTAGTCCCCAACCTATCTCGTATTCTTCTATATGTTGATCGTGACGTGGCACAAAATGATAGAACGTTGAATCAGGAATTAGTTCTGTCCATGTTGTGCTCTGAACATCAGTCTCTGAAAGGGTCGCGTATTTTTCCGCCCGACTTCCCCACAAATCAGCATAATAGATCTTGGATGGCGCATCGTTATCAGCTTCCTTAACACACAACAGAATTGCAGTACCCTGCTGAATATCAAAGACATTCTCATCAGTTTCACCATCAGGAACAATTTCTCCGATTCTGCTGCTGCCGTGCAAATTGAAACAATAGATAGTGTTGAAACTGTTCATCAAACTTCGCCGCATACCGCGAAAAATGATACCATACAAAAACCCGTTATTTACAATATAGCCCATAACACCTTCCCCGTTTCGATCAATGCGCCACTGTGCCCATCGGACAAACTTCACATAGTCGCCTTGTAGTGCTTGAAGGTTCTGCTCTGTCATCGGCACACCATCAACACTCCTATAATCTTCCATCAATCGTCCGATAAAATTTAAACTTCCGTCAGGGTCCCGGCTCGGATTGGCAGAACCTCGCTGATAAGGCGGATTCCCAAGAATAACAAGCAGCGGTTCGTCCCGTTTCACCGACAACGCCGCATTCGCCTCGTCAGAGATAAACTCCGCAAAAGGTAACGGAGGCTGCATCTCTGCCGGTTGCTCCAAGGTGTTCGTGAGATAGATACCGAGCCGTTCATCTGCACGCCATCCTTGCGATTGTAAAAATAGACCCAACTTCAGATGCGCGATCGTATAAGGCGCGACGAGTAACTCAAATCCGAATATCCGTTTAACCAAATCTGCGTTGACATACGGACCCCACTCCCCAGCACCATACGTTTGCGTCACAGACGCTTGGATATGCTCCAACACTGTCAACAAAAAACCACCCGTCCCCGTCGCAGGATCAAGAATGAGCGTACTGTCATCGGCGAGACCGTCCGGTCTATCCAACTCCGTTTTCAACAGACTGTCCACAGACCTGACGATATACGAGATAACCTGTGGCGGTGTGTAGTAGACTCCCCGATCCACACGTCGCTGCGGATCGTATTCGGCGAGGAAGGTCTCGTAGAAATGGATAACTGGGTCTTCAAATTGATTCCGACCCGCAAACGCCGTGCGGAGCATCTCCGCTGGCACGTTTCGGAGCAGCGCCGCAATCTCGTCCAGAATATAGGTAACGTTCGCCTCCAAGTTCGGTGAAGCGATGTGATGAAAGAGTTGGATGAGAAACGGGTTTGACCTCGGAAGTGCCTCCGAAGCCGTGTGTCGCGAGAAGTGCGTCGCATTCGGGAGTGTGCAGCGCGCCGCAAACAATCCATACGCAAGCGTCTGTGCATACATATCCGCAAAATCGTCAGGCGTTAACGTAGACAGGAGGAGCTCCTTGAATGCCGAGAACATCCGATAAATATCGCTACCTTCATCGGTAAGCACCGTGGCGACCTGTGTCTGTAACTCCCGCGTCCGTCTGGCGAGGTATCCCGCAAGTGCCTCTGGCGTGGCAATCTGGATAGGTTCAGCATTGAGAAACCGTTCCAATAACGTCTCGAACTCTCCAGTGCCATCTGCTATACTCGCTTCTGCCCGCAACCGACCCTCTGTCCACAGTTGGAAATCGACGAAATTCGTCAGGATGAAGTTATCCAGATTCTCAATAAAACGTGCGTTCTGTTCTCTGGCGTGTCCCGTGAGGTTGTTCAGGTCTCTGCC
>VXZL01000244.1 GCA_009845505.1 Candidatus Poribacteria bacterium
GATGCGATTGACTTCCGAACCGGGAGCGGTCTCAATTTTACCGTGTTACCGAGCCGTGGGTTAGACATCTCTTACGCCGAATATCAGGGGATCCCGCTCTGTTGGCGTTCAAGTACCGGTGATGTCAATCCTGCATATTACGAACCTGAGGGGCTCGGTTGGTTGCGCAGTTTCTACGGCGGTCTACTGACAACCTGTGGGATGCGGCAAGTCGGCGTGCCGGGTGAGGATGACGAGGAAGCGTTAGGACTTCACGGTAGAGTTTCCAATATCCCGGCGAAAAACGTTTGGGTTGACAGCCGATGGGAAGGACACCGTTATATGTTGTGGGCGCAAGGCAAGGTTAAAGAGACCGCAGCTTTGGGCGAACATCTCTCCCGCACACGTAGAATCTGGACCGAACTCGGCTCCCATACGTTGCATATTGAGGATATTGTTGAAAACTTGGGATACCAAGATTCGCCGCACATGTATCTCTTCCATATTAACATTGGGTTCCCGATCCTCACCGAAGACAGCGAACTGCTTGCCCCCTCTTCACACGTCACACCACGGGATGAAACGGCAGCAGCAGACTTGAATAACTACAAGCTTTGCGAACCTCCGACTGTTGACTTTCAAGAACAGGCATTCTATCACGAAATGGAACCCGACGTTGATAATCACATCCGTGTTGCTCTCGTGAATCGCAGTTTTAACAATGGACAAGGTATCGGTGTATCGGTACGTTATCATAAAACACAATTTCCAAACTTCGTTCAGTGGAAAATGTGTGGTGAAGGCACCTATGTTATGGGCTTAGAACCCTCAAACTGTGGGGTAGAAGGTCGAGCAAAGGAGCGCGAACGCGGGACCCTACAGTATATTGAACCCGGTGGACGGAGACACTATGAAGTCGAAATCGGCGTGCTAACTTCCAACGAAGAAATTGATGAGTTCCAAGAGAAAATCGCAAAAACTCAAAATTAACGCTACTCATTTTCAATGGAAACGACAATGTAAAAGGAAAAATCAATGAAAAACTATTTGCCCTTACACATAATAGCATTGCTATTACTGACAACGTTCGCGTTCATCGGTTGTAGCGCGAAAGAGACGGCACCGCCGGACACCGCGGAGATACCTTTGACCCAGGAACCTGTGGAGACAGAGGAATCGCTCTCTCCTGAGGCGGAGATGACAGAGAAACCGCAAGCCCCCGAAGCTGATGCGGATGACGAATCACATTCTCCTGAAGCAGAGATGGCAGAGAAACCGCAGGCACCGGAACAAGAAACACTGCAAGAAACTGAACCTGAAGAGACAATGCCAACAGTGGAGATTCCAAGTGACAGTGTCCTGCATCTGATCCCGGAGTCCACTTTAGGAGTCATTTATTGTCCCAGCCTGACTGAATTGGATAATCGGATTAACATGTTAGCAACCGACTTGCTGCCCACGGCGGAGCCACCAGAGGTCCTCGCCGGAATTTTGGCGGACGCTTTCGGTGCTGGATTTGAAAATCTTGCTGAATTAGAGCAAATTGGGTTGGATCTGAACCAAGACTTTGCAATCTTCATGACTTCTTTAAAACCGCCGGATCTCTCTGCAACCGTACATCTCACGGATCCTGCTGCCATGAAGCAGGTGATTGATGCAGAGAGCGAAGGAACCGCGCCCATAAAATATAACGGTGTAACCTATTGGAATGCAGCCGGTGGCGGCGGGAGTTTCGCTATCATAGATAATGTCCTCGTTTTTACCCGATCCCCTGATGTCTGTGAAAGCGTGATTGATGCCTATAAGAAAACAAATCCCTCTATTACAACCAAGCCAAATTACAATTCATTCCTCACCGATGTTGCCGAAGGGGGCGCGCAACTCGCGATCCATTTTGATCTTGAATCAGTTATACCGGGTGTAACGGCTTCGCTTAACGCAGGATTGGAATCCGCGATAGATGATCTGGAGAGCGATCCTTCTGTAATGGCAGCCATCCCATTTTTTAACCTCATGTTCGACGCTGCTATAGATGTACTGAGCCAATTACAATCTCTAAGCGCGACGCTTGAAGTGGAAGGCACCGATGTGCAAATCGATCAGCTCCTGAAATTCAAAACGGGTAGTAAGATTCAAAACACACTCAAAGAGATGGATCCTCACCAATTAGCACTTCTTGACAGGCTTCCAAAGCAAGCCTTTGTGAATGGAGGGTTTCAAAGTAACCCCGAATTCCTGGCTGAAATGGGGATATTCTGGTTACGAATGCTCGCAGCAGATGCCGCTGAACAGTCGGAGTTACTCAAGACGGTTATTGAACAAATTGAGGGCTTTTACGATGCTCTCGCCGACGAATGGGCTTTTACCATGAATTATAGCGATAGTCTCCTTCCGGATTATCTGATTATCTACGAACTGAAGAATGAACAGCAGGCGAGAACCTATATGGAAAAGACTTTCCTTGAACAACTCCAAAATACAGTGAAACTTATACAAGACACAGTCGGCGATATGCCGCAATTGAATATGTATGACGGTGCGCATTTGGATACACCGATGACGCATAACGGCATTGAGATTAAGACGTTCGTCTTCCCTAATTTCAACACTGTTTTTGAGGACATGCCAGCCCCTACTTCCAGCATGATGCCGCAGGAATGGAAATGGTCCTATGCATTTCATGAGAACCACCTCCTTCTTGCCATCGGAGGACCTGAACTCATTAAGACAGCATTGGAT
>VXZL01000225.1 GCA_009845505.1 Candidatus Poribacteria bacterium
ATCTACTATAATTCTATTGAATCGTAAACTTCTGTAATAGAGAGGGTTTCGAGCGGTACATCCAACAATTTCCTGGAGAACCCGTCGATTTGGCTCCATTTGCGTTGATATTGTTGAAGTGCCTGCTGTCCTGAACGGATACCTTGTAGTAGCAGGAAGGTATACCTCCCATCAGTGAGAACCTCTCGTGCTGTCGGATATTCCCGCGATGCCGCTTGGCTCGGCAGTTCTGCGTAGGTTAGCAGTTCTGAATCGATATCCAAGGCGACGCTCGGAGGTGTCCGTTTATTGTTTTTACGAAGTGTTGTTAGGATATAACCTTCTGCCATCGGTTCATCGGTAAATTGCCAGACATCCGAGTTGGAATCCACCATCGGTGTTTCAGTTGTTCGGTTTCTACTGACGTTTCGCCGTATCTCAGCGGGTTGCGCTGCAGCCGTGTCCTGCTGAATGGCAAGTGTCGCAACGGGCTGCCGCGAAACGGATGTTGACGTGGAAAACAGTTGTGCTTTTGCCACCGTATATAAACGTTGCAGTGGATGTTCACTGTTGTTACCGGACGTGCCGAGTTTTAAGGCGAAAGGTGCGACAAGAAGTGCCATCATCGCTGCGACGAGCGTGTAATAAGGCAGCATCTTTTGTCGGACAGAGATGTGTCCGGTCGGGAGGCAGCGGTCGATGTATCGGCGGACTCGCGCCGTAAGCTGCCAAATCAGCCGGGTGCTGGTCTCGTAGACGCGTTGGTGGAGTGCGGTAGGCGCATTTTGTTCGATGCGTTGCTGAAGCGTTTTTGTGAACGCTGTATAATAGGCATCGGACGCTTCGGGTTCAACGTAGAAATTTTCGAGGAGATGACACGTCTTTTTCAGGTCGATAGCTTCTCGTTTACAGGTCCGACAGGTATCAAGATGTTCAGCGACATCTCTCATCTGACGTTCGGAGAGTGTTGCATCGATGTAGTCTGATAAAAGGCGTTGTGTTTTCTGGCACTTGAAGCTCACGGGTATTCTCCACGACATTGCGGCTTTCACGCGCTTAGAACGATAGATCGTTACCGGCGATAATCATTTAAGCTGGCAGCTAAATTGCACCGGCATCTACATAGGGTTTGAGCAAAGTTCGGAGTTTTTTGCGTGCGTAGTGCAAGCGGGAACGGACTGTTCCTTCGGAGCAGTTAAGAATTGAAGCGATCTCGGCGTGTGTCAATCCTTCAAATTCATGAAGGATGACGACGGTACGGTGTTTCAGGGACAGGCTGTTGACGGCTTCAGTGACGTAGCGTCGGAGTTCGGATTTTTCGGCGTGTGTGTGCGGGTCGTTTGCATGGGTTGCGCGATACCGCAGCTCCGCCTCAAATTCCGCCTCTGCTATCGTCTCAATGGAGCGTTCCTGTCGGCGTTCCTTGCGTTTGACGAAATTGAGTGCTTCGTTCACAGTGATCCGGTAGACCCACGTTTCAAAAGCAGCATCCTTCCGGAAAGTGTGAATTCCGCGATAGACCTTCAGAAAAGTTTCTTGCATGACATCCTCGGCATCTGCGTGATTTTTGGTAATCTGCATTGCGAGTCGATACACTATGCGTTTGTACTTTTCTATGAGAGGCGCTAACGCAGTCTCATCGCCTTTGCATAGGTCGGCTATGAGCAAGGCTTCAGTTCTTTCCACCGAACTTTTCTCCTTAAGTGTTCTCAATAGGATTAGACAACGCCTTTTGAAAAACCGTTCAAAAATTTTTGGCTAATGGCTGATGGTTTATGGCTAATGGCTAACCGCTAACAGCCATCTGCCATTGATTATAGCATTAATGCAGAAATTGTGTCATTAAAAAAATGGTTGTTGGCAGCCAATAGCCAATCACAAAAAAAGGCAACGTATCCGAAAATACGCTGCCCTTAGTGTCGAAATAGCCGCAAATTTACTCTTTACCCTTGGTTACAAAGGTGACGCTAACGTCAAGCGAATTGCCTGCGGCATCAGAGACTTTACCTGCGATAACGTAGGTGGTTTCGTTGCCAATCTCTTTACCTTTGACGAGTTCGAGTGTACCTGTGGTACCATCGACGGATCCGAGCCAACCGACATCATCACCGGCTTCGGTTTGAAGGGCAATGTTTCCAGTTACTTCTTCACTGAAAGTGATTTCGATCTTAGCATCGCTGTTGATCGCTTCGGGATCGACATCTTTGTCACCGTCGCTGACAGTTCCACCCGTAACAGTCGGTGCGGTTGTGTCAGGCGCGGTAACAGTGTAGGTAAGTGTCTGGGTGCCGTCTGCCCAGGTAATCGTCAGACTCAAGGGACCTGGGGTGAAGGGACCGGCGACAGTCACATTTTTACCGGCAGCTGTAGCGACACCAGCACTCGATGTAACATCGGCGGGTGCGTTGTCGAAGGTAAGGGTAATGCTTGCATTAGCGGCAATCTCTGAACCACTTGGCGGTGCTGCACTGACGAAGTTGGCTGGTGCGGCTTCGTCGCCGCCATCGTCGTCATCGCCACCACAGCCGGCGAGCATAGAAACAGTCAGCAAAGCCGCCAATAATAATGCGAAGGTTCTAAACAATTTTGTCATTAGAGTTAACTCCTTAAATTTAAGTTATCAAAATACACCCGTTGAAATCGGGTGTGCTAAAAACTTTCGGTGCTTCCCCTATATGTTTGCAAGAATGCACCCGAGGGAAAGTTAGCTTCGGTATCGTTGTTGATTGTACAATTC
>VXZL01000271.1 GCA_009845505.1 Candidatus Poribacteria bacterium
TTCAGCAGCCCACACATATTGCGGATGCCAACGCACTCGTTGAAGTCTTAGGGAAGATCGCCATCGCACACCAGCCACCGCCAGAACAAAAGGCAATCACAGGTGAAACCGAATATAACACAGAAACAGAGGACAATTAGACTGCCAGCCAATCGCGAATCACTGACCGCTAACCGTTATCAGCCAACCGCCACACCAACCCCGCTGGCGAGGTTTCCTAACCTCGCCAGATCTAAAAAAAGATGCTAACCGCCAACAAATGCTTAAAACGAACCCTCCCAAAAGATGTCCATCCGGAGTTGACTGTCCCCCCAGAATATGTTATAATTGCTTTACGAAACAAGGCACACTATAGTGAATTTACATAGAGGCTGAGGGGCGACAGGATGCTCAACACTCATTTTCAGCGTACACTGTATGTGATTTCTTGCGTCCTATTTTTTGGATGCGTAAGCGTGCTCACAGCTTTCGCTGAAGAGGATACTGAACCCGTACGCATGGAAAAGATCGTTGTAACACCCGGTCGCTTTACGATTTATGACGGCACTTCAGCAAGAATCGCTTTATCCAAACAAGAGATTGAACGTTTTCCACTCATCGACAACGATGTAATGCGGGCGGGACACGTCTTTCCGGGTGTGGTCTCAAGCGATTACAGCGCGCGATTCAGCGTCCGCGGCGGAGAAAAAGACGATATTTCGGTCAGATTAGACGGAATGGAACTCTACAATCCATATCATCTTCAGGACTTCGGGGGTGCCGTCTCACTCATCGGTATCGACCTCATTCAGAACACCGAACTACTCATTGGCGGTTTTCCGGCAGAATACGGCGAGAAAATGTCAGGTGTCTTTGACATCACAACAAGAACACCAAACACCGAGAAATTTTCCGCCAATTTTGGGGTAGACTTGATTAACGCGACAGCCACTCTGGAAGGACCCCTCACCGACAAGGGCGGTTGGCTTCTGTCAGCACGACGCGGATATATCGATCTGATTCTTATACTGATGGACATCGACGAAAACTATAAACCGCAGTATGCCGATGTCTACAGCAAACTCACCTATCAGATGACACCCTCGGATACGCTTACTATCAATGGACTCTATGGTTGGGATAAAAATAGGATTCGCGTAGACGATGAAGATAACAACTTAGATTCTCGATACGACAATTCGACGGCTTGGGTGAAATGGCGGCGGACGTTTGGCACTTCCCATTGGACAGACGTTTTTGTTTTCGGCGGCACCTCACGTCAGGATAGAACGACAGGGAAAGCGGATTTTGACGATCGCGATTTTCAATTTCTCGGGACAAAAGCGGAACTTACAGCAAACCTTTTTGAAAAACATACGTTACGGAGTGGTGTAACGTGGCGATGGTTAGCAGGACAATACCAATACAACGTTCAAGAACGGCAAGCAGGTATAAACGTCTACAAGCCGATTCTCGCTGATGTTGACGATCAAGGTAACGAATTCAATATCTTTCTGCAAGATGAATGGCAGCTGCATCCGAAACTTGCGCTGAATATCGGTGGCCGTTATCTCTATCAGCAGTATCGGGAAGAAGGTATCCAGCGTTATGAGATTGGACCACGGGTCGCTCTGGCGGTAAAACCCGCGGAAAATCTCACATTGCGAGGGGCATGGGGGATTTATCACCAACCCGTCCATCTGATGGGAATTCCGGTGGAGGATGGAATTGAGACAGCCGGACGCGCCGAGCGAGCCGTGCATTATATTCTCGGAACTGAGTATACCCGTGATAATTTCTTAGTGAGCATTGAAGGGTATTATAACACATTCGATAACCTTGTTGGTCGGCTCCGCGAGTTTGGACGACAGAATCAGATTTTCGTTCCACCTGAATCTGGAACAGCAAGAGGTGTTGACGTATTTATGACGCATACGGTTTCCAGTCGTTTGGCATGGACACTCGGTTATGCGTTCGGAATTGCAGAAGAAATTGCAGGTGGAACAACAATTTTCCGACAATATGATCGACGACACTCTTTCGCCATCAGCAGTAATTATCAGTTTGCACCGACTTGGCATCTCTACCTGAGTTGGCGTTTCCATACCGGTGAACCGAGAACGCCTCTGATTCACACGGCGATTGGTTTATCCGATGGCATTATCGCTTGCGATCGACAGTTTGGAGATACACACGCAGCGCGGATGCCTGCATACCATAGCCTCGATTTTCGCATTACAAAACGGAGTCCTTATCGACGGTGGGAGTTGTCTTGGTATTTCCAGATTTTAAATTTATACAACAACACAAATGTAGATCAGTACGCCTTCAGTGAAGTGCGAGATGAAGGAACAGATGCCTTTATCGGTTGTGAAATTGACGAAGAACCCCTTTTTCCAATCGTTCCGACGTTAGGTGTCACGATAAATTTTTAACGATTATGTCTGGGCGATGTCTCTGTTGTCAACATTGACCTAAAATCGTTAAAAAGCCTGCTTCAGGTTACCAATAGTTTCTTAACTATTGGAATACTGCAAGGACAACGGACGCAGCAGCTCAGAGTCAATAGTTAAAATGTTCAAACATATCAAGAAAGCACTGAGAGAAATACGGTGGTTTTTTATTGCAAAGGCGCGGGATCGGAAATTACCGAAGGCTGCGCCAAGTGTAGTAGAGGCAATCTTTCCGACAGACACGGATACGTATACCATTACGC
>VXZL01000063.1 GCA_009845505.1 Candidatus Poribacteria bacterium
GTTAATGGCGGTTGGTGATTAGCAGTTGGTGCCGGGGGATTGATGTGTAAAGGTCGCCTTTGAGGCGTACGCGGCAGCGATAGACGATTTTGATCGCGCCATCAAACTCGATCTGGGGTTTGCGCCTGCCTATCACCAGCGCGGGCTTGCAAAGCAGGCGATCGGACAGCAACAAGCAGCAGCGGATTTTTGGAAGGCGCAGCAACTGGATCCGAACGTGGGGAAATGAAAGGTAATTGTCTGAACTGTGATTTTTGTGATTCTGTGATTTTTGTGATAAGAGGTGCTTCTTGCATGAAAATGCCCTGTTATAGAATTACCAAAGTATTTTTTGAAACTTCATAAAGATTGCGCTACAAAGGGGGCAACTTCGGTTAAGCTGTGGGAGGGGTTTCTAACCCCGATACGCTCCTACAAGTGGCGGTCAGAAGCTCTCAACGGTGAGTGGAGACTCGTCTGAATCACGGATTTTCGCGGATTACACGGATTAACGCGGAAAATATACACTTTGACAGATTTACGCTACTGTGTGAAGAAAAAGGGCTCCGACCTTATTTTTAGATCTGTCCCATTGCCTCTTTAGCCCCAGTGGGGCGATATGTTTATAGAAACGCCATATCCCCACCAAGCAAGCTCCCGGGGAATGCCATAAGGCATTCATACCGTTGATTTCGGGGCGACATGTGTATCATACAGATAAAGAATCTAATGGGTAATGTTCTCATTGATTGTCTGAATCACGGATTTTCGCGGATTACACGGATTAACGCGGAACGGACGAAATTAACCAGATTCGCTCTGTCTTTTGCAAAGAAAGAGGATTTCGACCTACGCATAGATCGAAACCCTGATAAATAAACACGCGGAACAGTATGTATTTGGTTCGTAGTAGTGCGATTCATCGCACGCTCGGAAATTACCAATAAATTATTAAACGTCATACAGTTCATGCTACTCAACTTCACCGCTTTTATCGCCGAGTTTGCCACTGCGGACAGCAAGTATGAGAAAATCAAGGAATTGCACAGCCTCTCTGAGAATCTTAGCGAACGCCTCTGGGCGATTTAGATTCTCAAGGTCGAAATGGGCAGATCCTCTTTTATATCGTAAATCTTGCAAGAGTTCGCGATGGGACCCACCCCGAGTATTTCGCAAATCCCATAAGCATCGTAAAAAAATAATATGTTTTTCAGCATCCTCGACTTTTCGGAAATTCAAAACATATTCAAGACGGTTAATACCTCGTTTAATATCCTTGCGTTTGCTAACAGGTATCAAAGCCTCTAAGCGTTCTTCGTTCAATCTCTCGATTAATATATTGGCAAGATCCAAGATGGAGTCTTTAAAATGAGATTCTTCGTCAACAGCAAAGATTCTTAAGCGTTGAAGTCGGTACTCGTCTCCAGAACTCAGAGGCTTCAACAACTGCCAGCCAAGGTATTCGTCACATGCTTTTTGTAACTGTTCGTAGTTCTGCTTAAATAAGTGATCCGGTTGATCTGAACTCGCCCACTCTCCCTTAACCATCCGTCTGTAAAAGGTTTCACTCACACCACCTTCTGGTGGGATATTATACTGAGGTTGACTCCAATGGCATTGTTCTGTGTAAGGCAATATTCCCAGCTCGCCTAAGAACACACAAACTTTATCAGGATCGTGGTTGTCAATCTTTATACTCCACAATGAAGGACAACCCACCGTTGAATCCTCAACGGTGTATTTGCTAGGTTCGTTGTAGTACTTATCCAAGACCTGCTTGCGGAAGTGCACAATGTTGTACTTCCAAGCGACATCCGAATTTTCACCAAGATGATCATCTAATTTATATGGATCACATGTGTGATAAACTTCATCTCCGTTCTCGTCAACGTCAACGATGAATTTGGCATACTTGGGTTGCTCAGCAAAATCCCCAAAACCGCTCTTAGATTTAGGCAGAGGCTCAATAAGTTTTCTTCCTCTTAGTCTGCTAATTGACTGAAAATTTTGAACTGGAATATCCCAATGACGATAAGTCCAGCACATAAGCCCTTTGCGTTTGAATTCACACTCAATGTTGCTGAGTCCGAGTTCCTGAAGGGAATATTCCGAATACTCATTGAATTCAAATAGCATTGACAGATACATCTCTTTGATGGCTAAAAACTGCCGAATTTCCTTGAGTCTTATCTGAACTTCGTTAGGCTTAACAATAGCGACCATCGTTTCATTTCCGGCATCATCAATTTTGATATATTTATCCGTTTTTCTGTCGTGATAGAGATTGTGGAAATGGCGAAATTCTTCAGATATCTCATTGTAATCTTCTCTTATTCCACCAAAGGAACGACAAATAATCAGTGGTTCCATCCCGTTCTCAGTACCGTAGCGGTCCCTAATCCTCGCCTCGGAAAGCACCTGCTCAATCTGATCTTGAGGAACCAATTCGGAAAGAATAAAATAGTCAATATGACGTTTTTTCTCCACCCCCTGGTCCCAACGGTACACGGTGACCATCTCGGTCGCTTTCAAGTCGCGTCGAATCCACTCTAAGTTATGTGTTTGCGATAATCGCTCTCGGTCTGCCACAATGCTCATAACTCCACTTTCTCCTTATTTTTAATTAACAAAAGGGCATAAAGAGCACTTCCTAAGAATACTAAAGTTTGGACTGTATTGTAAAGTTATGCTGCCTCGTCAAAAGGCAGGGG
>VXZL01000032.1 GCA_009845505.1 Candidatus Poribacteria bacterium
TCCAATGACATCCCTGTAAAATGCAATAATACCCTTCATGTCTTTGACAAAGAGCATAATACCTTTGAGTTCCATATTTTTAACTCTTAAATCTGGTCACCGCTCCACTTCGTTTCGCAAATCAACGGTATGAATGCCTTATGGCATTCCCCGGGTTTCTGGTTAAGTTCAACCGCCTCTGGTATAGCAACTTTAACTTGAGAGTTTCGCTAAGATGTAATTATCTTTTTTCAGGGTTAAATTCTTATCAATCCGTCAAGTAGAAGTACGATGCTCCATTTAGCGATCTAACTCCCCGGCAATAACGTTCAGACTTCCCAACACAGCCACAGTGTCAGAGACCATCCCGCCCTCCAACATGTGCGGTAATGCTTGGAAATTCAAGAAACTCGGTGGACGGATACGGATACGATAACCCGTTCCACTCCCGTCACTGACGATGTAAAATCCGAGTTCTCCGTTCGGGGATTCAGTTGCACAGTAGTGGTCGCCTTTTGGAACCTCCACGCCGTGTCCATCCATTATCACTTTGAAATGATGGATTAACCCCTCAATATGTCCATAAGCGTCCTCTTTATTCGGGAGCATAATTTTGTTATTTTCGGAGTTGACCGGTCCATCAGGCATATTATCGAGGACTTGGGCAATGATACCACAACTCTGAATCATTTCTTCCATTCGCACGAGGTAACGGTCATAGGCATCACCGTTAGTGCCAACGGGCACATCAAACGTCACCTCATCGTAACTGGAGTAGGGTTCAGCCTTACGCAGGTCGTGCGCAACGCCAGTTGCCCGGAGACAGGGACCCGTCAAACCGTAGTCAATGGCATCCTCACCTGAAATAGGGCCAACGCCTTTCGTGCGATCCATCCAGATACGATTTCGGGTGAGTAGCGTGTGGGTTTCTCGCAGTGCCTTCGGGAAGTCGGTGATGAATTGTCGGATATCTTCCTCGCAGCCTTGATAGAGGTCTCGGAGGACCCCGCCGACACGCGTGTAACTGGTTGTCAACCGCGCACCTGTTGTTTTTTCAAAGATGCTGTACAATTTTTCACGTTCACGGAAGCTGTAGAGGAATACTGAAAATGCCCCTAAATCCAGTGCTGCGGTCCCCAGCCAAAGCAGATGGTCTGCGACTCTTGAGAGTTCTGCCATCAAAATACGGATGTATTGGCACCTTTTCGGCACCTCAATACCGAGCAATTGCTCGACTGCAAGCACATACCCGAAGTTGTTCGACAGCGGTGACAGATAGTTCATCCTGTCCGTTACAACGATGTATTGGTTGTAATCCAGATGTTCACCGAGTTTCTCAAATCCTGTGTGAAGGTAACCGGCGTGCGGGGTTGCCTTCAAAATGGATTCGCCGTCGAGTTCTAACACAATGCGAAGGGTGCCGTGCGTTGCAGGATGTTGTGGACCGAAGTTGAGAACCATCTTCTCGCCTGTCGCGCGTTCCAACCCACTTTGCATAGTATGTATACTCCTTTTTTATAGACATCAGCTGTCGGCTATCAGCAATCAGTAAAGACGCAAGCGTTACAGAAAATCTCTTTTCTTAACTGACCCCTGAAAGGGTTGCGTAGCAACCCGTGCTGACCGCTTTTTTTATACATTCTGCTTGTCAAAATTGAACCGTTCGCGTTCGCCGCGTCCTCGAAGTGGGTAATCCTTACGGAGTGGGTACCCCTCAAAGTCGTCTGGCATTAAGATCCGACGCAGATCGGGGTGCCCCTCAAAATGGATACCAAACATGTCATAAGTCTCGCGTTCCAACCAATTTGCCGCTCGCCACAAGCCTGCAACAGATGGGATGCTCAAGTCGTTTTCATGCACAGGGACTTTAACCCGAAAACGGCACTGTCCTTGATAGGAGTAGAGCTGATAAACGACCATGAATCTGGCATAGTCGAATTGCATTAACTCCGATTCCATCTCCGAATTATCCACCGCTGTGACATCGACAAGGTAGGTATAGGCAAGTTCGGGATCTGTTTTCAGATATTCCAGAACGGCGTAAGCATGTTCTTTACGCACAACAGCGACGGCGGTGCCGCGGACTTCATCCTGTGCTAAAAGCGCGTCTGCGTGAGCTGCCTCTAATTTTTCAAGGACAAGAGGTTTCGACTGTTCTTCGACTTCTTTCTCTTCATTCATAAACCGCCTCTACTCCTTTAGGTAAGGCACCACTATCAATTTTTTGCTGCACCTGCAGCACTGCATCAATCAGGTCTTCGGGACGTGGTGGGCATCCGGGAATATAGACATCCACAGGAATGAACTGATCTACACCTTGGATAAGGGTGTAGGTGTCAAACACACCGCCGCAAGAAGCACACGCTCCCATTGAGATTACCCATTTCGGGTCGGGCATCTGGTCGTAAATACGTTTCAAGACCGGCATCATTTTGATGGAAATTCTGCCGGAGACGATAAGGAGATCCGATTGGCGCGGTGAAAAGCGGATCGCCTCAGAGCCAAATCGAGAGAGGTCGTATTTGGAAGCCAAAGTTGCCATCATCTCAATCGCACAACAAGCCGTACCGAACGGCATCGGCCACAAAGAGTTTTTTCGTCCCCAGTTGACGACTTTATCAATCGTCGTTGTGATGATATTGCCATCCTGTCCGGTATCTGGTCCAAAGTCTAATCCCATGTTAAGCCTCCTTTCTTCCAAG
>VXZL01000418.1 GCA_009845505.1 Candidatus Poribacteria bacterium
GCGTGTATCCACCCAGAAAGATAACATTGCCAGTCAATATCAGTGTACCAATGCCGATACCAAACGATTTTTCACCGTTCCCGTTGTCAAACCACAGTGCTGCCCAAGCATCGTAGCCAAGAATCACTATGAAAGCGAGCGCAAGATATAGAAAGTAGCGATGCACATTTTGAACAATCAGTGGGAATGAACCTTCACCCCGGTATCCCTTACGCGGTTCGCTGACGGTGCATGACGGTGGGTCTGCCCAAAAGGCTTTGTAATAGGCGCCACGATAGTAGTAACAGGTGAAACGAAAACCGAGTGGTGCCCAAAGAATGAGGATTGCCGGTGACAGCCAGAGGGGTGCCCAATCGGGTTTCATACCAAACCAACTATGTCCCGAATTATGTCCGAAGGTATCAAAGAGCAGCGGAGAATAGAAGGGGGATAGATATGGTCCGTGGTGATAGTGGTTTCCTTGAAAAACCGCCCATGTCGCATAGATGCCGAAGATAGACAACCCCAGAAAAACAGCAAGAGGTTGGACCCACCAAGCATCGTGGCGTCTGGTTTGACCAAATCGGCGGTCGGTTAAGGTTAATTCTGGATGGTTCATAAACAGGCTCCTTATTTTTCAAGCAGCTTTTTTATATCTTTACGTAACTGCTGCAGCGACCCCGGGCTTCGGCTCTCATAGTAACCTCGCAACTGCTGGTTTCGATCAACGAGCACAAACCGCGTGCTGTGGAGAATTTCGCTTCCACGATGACCGGCTGCTAAGTTAAAACCTTCATGAGCAAGCTGATAGATAGCCGTTTTCTGCCCTGTCAAGAATGCCCAACGACCACCATCCGCCCCATAGTTATCCGCGTAACGACGGAGAACTGTAGGCGTATCTCGTTCGGGATCTACGGAAAAAGAGACAAAATGGACATCCTCCCCCGCAAACTCGTCCTGAAGACTCGCCATCTGAATTGTCATTGGCGGACAGATTGTTGCACAACTGGTAAAGATGAAATCTGCAACCCAGACTTTGTCGTGGAGATCGGACGAAGCAAAGGGGGCACCAAACTGATCAGTCAAGGAAAAGTCCGGCAGTTGTCCATGAGTCGCAAGTTCTGACAATACAAGTGGCGACTCGGCAGTCACGCCGGACTTTTGATTAACATATGACCAGAGATTGGCACCCAAGATGCCAACAATCACGAGGGCTAACACACCCCAGAGAAGTCCGCGCAGTACACGCTCGTTAGGTCTGGCCTCCTGTTCCGGAGATTTGACTTCGGCTTCCATAGACATGCAGCATAACCCCTAAGACGTGAAACATAAAACTTTCTCGCGTTTCACGCAATACGTTTTACTTAGTGAGATGTATCAACAACCTGAGATGCCGCTTTAAGTCCCTCATGGCGTGCATTGTCCATCAAATCTGGCAGCAGCATAAACACCAGAAAAACACAGATAATAAAAGGTGTCAACGCAATGATCATCAAGGTTCTCTGCTCAAATTTCAGGTGCATAAAATAGAGCGCGACATAAAGCGCTTTAGAACATGCCATACCAATCAGCAGGATTGCGGTAATAGGTGTCCCCAAAATCTCTTTCAAAAAAGGCAGGGCAACAACGACTTCAGCAACTGTGAGTCCGAAAAGTATCCAAAATATTCTCATGTATTTCGGATGTTCTTTATGAGCGTGTTCCATCTTGGTTCTCCATTTATTGATTACAGTAGGTACACAAAAGTAAAGACCATGATCCAGATTAGGTCAACGAAGTGCCAATATAGCCCCAAAATTTCGACCTTGTGGTTATACTCGGCTGTGTATGTTCCTCGGAGTCCCTTAATCAAAATTACAATGAGGTAAATGACCCCGCCGGTGACATGGGCACCGTGGAAACCTGTAATTGTGTAGAATGTTGGACCAAAAAGCACCGATCCGGAAATCTCAGCACCAGACAACCCGTGGTGAGGAATTGTGGTGAGGGTGAGACCGTGCTTGATTAGTGCTGTCCATTCATACGCTTGCAGTCCCAAGAAGATTAGTCCACCCAGAATGGTTAAGCCGAGAAAGGTACACATCCTCGATTGGTTACCGTTCTGAATCGCTTCGAGGGCTTTGACCATTGTAACACTACTACAAATTAACAAAAAGGTCATGCCTGCTGTGAGGTTAATGCCGAGTATTTCGGGTGGAGGCGCCCACTCCGCTGCGCCGGCGCGTATGGCACCGTAGGCAGCGAGCAAAGCACCAAATGACATCGCATCGCTAATAAGAAAGAGCCACATCCCCAACTTGCCCAGACTGTCGGGTGTAAGGGATGGTTCGTAGACATCGGCGGAATGATCGAGTGTTGTAGTTTCTTCCAATTTTCACACTCCTTTCACGTTTGAAGGTGGTTTACGATTATCGGTCCGATGTGTGCGGTAGTATACGTAGAACACGCTACCGCCAATTAGACCGGCAACAATATATGGCATTGCCATAAGGAATAGAATGCTCCACTTGAAGCCCTGAACAATTGGGTCATCAATCGTTTTGCATGAGGGACAGGCTTCGGCAACTGCGGGTATCAGCAGTGCGAGAACCGTAACCCCTACTATAAGTGAAAAATATCGACGAATCATAAGAAATCTCCTCGGCGTTTTTCTTCATTTAGATTAAGTATACAAGAACATAAAGAAGGGGCCATAAT
>VXZL01000397.1 GCA_009845505.1 Candidatus Poribacteria bacterium
TGATGGAACGTTTCAAAATCGATTTCTTCTAACTGCGAAAGTTGTGCGGTGTTGGTAAACGGATTTCCTGTTATCTCTTCATCGGTAAAGTTCTGTATCTGCGAAGTGTCTGGCGCGTCTTCTTCCCGGCGTTCGACAATCGCTAACGCCTTTTCTGGATCCATTCCGGGTAGCAGTGCCAGAATCTCCGGTGGTGCTGTATTTATATTTATAAGCCCGCTGCGGGTCTCTCCATCTTTTAGTGTTATTTTATCAACAATACCGATAAAATCTTGTGGTGTTAACATTTTGACATCTTTAATGGCATCAATGTTCTGAAAAAGTCCTTGCGTGTCGCGATGATTGACAATCCGTTCAGCAATCCCTTGATCAATACCCGGTAGTGACTCAAAGGTTTCAACATCGGCAGTATTAATATTGACCTGTCCATCATTTTCGCCTTGTTGCGGTGGGCCTTGTCCTTGTGGACGGTTGTTTTCCTCTTCTTCATTTGTGTTCTCATTCGTTTCTTCAGTTGTCATTCGGTTTTGGATGTTGTTAAAAATTTCGTCGGAAACGGCTTGTACGTCTACGAGCGCAGCGAGGCTATCAAACTCGCGTTGCTGAATAAGTGATTCCGCCGCACCTTGTGTGAAAACAGGTTGGTTTTGTTGTCCGTTAATTTGCGTCAGTTCGTCTGCCTCGGCAGTGTTGAGATTAACCAACGGTTCCCCGTCTGGATTTGTGCTTGTGTCGATTGAATAGATGGTCGCTAAATCGACGAGTCCAGGCTGTGTATTCGTTATTGATGGGGTGTTGTAGAAGTTAGAAACGTTCTCGCCTGCCACGGACGGGTTCCTGACCGCTGACTGCTGACCGCTGGCTGCCATCTGACCGTAGAGAAGTTCAGATGTCATACCTTCAACGCGGGCGAGATCACGAACCGTCCGGTAAGGCTGGCCTTCTACGATTTTGTTGGCAAGTTCTTCAGTCAGCGCGTCATCTGGATTTGCTCCCACTTGTGCGAGCAAATTGCTGATAAGCCCGACATCAGCAGTGTTTACATTCACTTTTGACGCTTCATCTGTGATTGTTACGCGATAGTTTAAGAAATTGCCGACTTGGACACCGTCTTGCACCTGTCCTATAATCGGTGCTGCCCAACTTTCGCCGAGTGAATCGAAGGGGGTCTGATCGCCACGCATGCGCGCCAACGTCCATTCAAACCCGGCTCTGGCGGCGTAATGAAACTTCGCTCTATCCAAGAAGTTCCGCTGCGTCCGTTGTTCTATGTGGATTGAATAGAGCAACTGTGTCGCCAGAATGGAGAGAATCGTCAGTATCCAGAGGGTTGAGACGAGCGATAATCCACGCTGCGCCTTGCAGAACATACAAGAAACCTGCTTTACAAACTGCTGCATCTGTCCATGTTTCCTAACGCGCACCCCCTGCGGTAGCACCTGCAGGTAGGTATACCATTGTTGATTGTGTCATACTGTTTGGTTGTGAGATGGATTGATTCTGGCCCCCAAGTTGGGTCGTATCCATACTTATTGTCTGCTGTGGCTCACCTTGGACCGTTATGAGTATCTGAACAGCACTCGGTGGACTTTCAGTATCATCCCATGAAGTGTTCCAATTCTCTGTTTCTCCATCAAAATACTTCAGATCGAAGCTGACAAGCCCAGCAACAAGCGTCGCCATATCGACATAGATAGGATCGCCGTTTTCGTCTGTTTGTGGAACCTCACCACTTTGTAACAGGGTACCGATAACGGATTCAGGATCCAGGGTTGTCGTTGCAACCCGAAAGAGGGCGTACTCACCCATTTCTTCATTGCTTGTGTCGCTTGTGATTCCGCCTTGGAAACCTCCTGAACTCAGTACAGATTCACCCGGTGGCAGTTCAGGTCCGACGAAGTAAGCGACACGTTGCACGTCGCTTAACAACGGTGCTGGAACTTGGGCAGTGTTCTGTGCCTGAAAACGCTCAAGCTGCGCCAGAAACGGATCTGGGTCTGTTTTTACCAGTGTGACGAAACTGAGCATATCCCTATCGCCGAACTGACTCGGTCCGTCTTGTGTATAAAGCGCGAGTTCTGGTTCCTCAACCGAGACTTGCATGTTATGCAGATCCGTTACAAGCCGATCCATAGCCACCCGACATCTTTGTGCCGCTAATATCCTTGCCTCCGTTCTATGATAGGCATCCACAGCTGTTTTGAAAGCAAAATACGCTGAGCCACCAATAATAACGAGAATGCTGACTGCCATGAGCATTTCGATGAGGGTTAACCCACTTTCAGTTGTGATGTGCGTCAGTTTTTTTTTCATTATTCGCTATTGCCCCTGCGGCATTTGTCGGTCTGCCATGAAGGTGCTCATAGACATGGAGCGTTCTCTATTTTTATGTTGCCATCTGACGGTTACCGTAACCTGTCGGATGTTTTCAACCTCTTCAGACTCAATATCTTCGACGACAGAACGCCAAAGATAGCGCGTATTTTCACCAAATTCGCCTGACTCCTGCCCTACATCTGGGTAGCCCTCCATTTCAATCTCCGCCATCCGAAATTTTAGGAGATAGAGCGCGGTGGTCGTGTTGTCTGAAAGTGCTTGGTTACGTGTGGCAGTAGTGAACGCCTGCAGAAGTGCTGGAATCGCAGCCGCCAAAATTGTTAACGTTACAAG
>VXZL01000452.1 GCA_009845505.1 Candidatus Poribacteria bacterium
AGAATTGACATTATGATCGCAATCCGAAAATGTGTAACTATAGGTTTGTGTGCCGCTTCTGTTTGTTGTGAGAGTAATTGCGTCATTTATTTTGTTCGTTTCCGTGGGCTGTCAGGAATCGATACGGAAATCTATTGTACAGAGTTCCTTTCGGTCGTCGGTTAAGAGATTATCTGCTTGATTTAAAAACCTCTTTAACTGATAACTGACAACCGATAACCGATAACTATTCCGCTATCCTACTTTCAAAAGAATTTTACCAAAATTGCGATTCGCTTCCATATACTCGTGCGCCTGCCGTGCCTCGGCGAGCGGAAAGACGGTATCAATAATCGGCTGTAGCGCGCCATGTTTCAATTCTGGCAACCATCGTTCAACGAAACGCTGTGTAATAGCAATCTTTTCGTCAATGGATTGCGGTCTCATAACCGATCCGATAATCTGGAGTCGGTTGCGCATCACCGCGCCAAGATTAATTTCCGCGGTCGCCCCAGCGATCAATCCGACTTGCAGGAGTCTCCCCTTTGTTTTGAGGATAGAGAGGTTCCGCTCAAGGTACGGAGCACCAATAAAGTCTAAAACGACATCAACGCCCTGTCCATCGGTTAAACGTTGGATTTCGGCAACGAAGTCAGTTGTTTTGTAGTTGATCCCCTCTGTTGCGCCAAGTGCCTGGCATTTATCGATTTTTTCCGATGTTCCGGCAGTGACAAAGACCGTGGCACCCGCATGCCGTGAAATCTGAATTCCGGTACTACCGACCCCGCTTCCACCGGCATGAATTAGGATTGTCTCACCTGCTGATAATTTGCCCAACGTGAAGATATTTTCGTTTGCCGTAAAAAAGACTTCGGGAACTGCAGCGGCTTGTTCAAAACTCCACTCATCAGGTATAGGCATCGCCATGCGGTAATCAATAACAGCCTGTTCTGCATAGCCACCGCCTCCGACAAGCCCGAAGACTCGATCGCCTTTGGAAATCCCGTTCTCTACGGCAGCACCTGCTTCTGAAACGGTACCCGCAATCTCCAGACCGAGTATTTCGGATTCACCAGGCGGTGGGGGATAGCCGCCTCGACGTTGAATCAGGTCGGCACGATTCAAAGCAGTCGCATGCACATCCACCAAAAGTTGCGTTGCTGTTGGTCTGGGTGCTGGTGCTTCAGCCAATTGTAAGACTTCTGGTCCACCATCGCCGGTTCTGATAATTGCTTTCATCTTTTTTCTCCAATTCATCATGTTTGTCTTATTTCATATCGGTTTTCTTCAAAAAAAAACTGTTTCCGAAGTGTAGGTAGGACCGGCGCACGGATATGTCGCGGCTCTGGTTGGTAGGTGCGCGGCGGGACTTGTATAGAAACGGAAGCGTAGGAAAAAGAAGATTACAACCTTTTGGGCGTACCAACGTCTAAAAAACAAAAAGGATAAAAAATTAGAATGCATCTGAAAGGAGGAAAACACGATGAAAAAAAGAAATACAAAAAAAGGGTCTAAAAAGTTAGCGTCGCGTCGATTCAACCCAGTGAAAGCGAAACTGGAATCCATAAGCGAATGTTTCGACCAATTACGGCATGGGCTGCCTGCGAACCGAGAAGAATACGTTGAGGGAGACCGGATTACACACTCCTACGTTAAAAGTTGCTTCCTCATGATTATCCAACGTGCTGTGGATATCAACAACGTTATCATCGAATTTAGCGGACAAACGCCGCCACTGCAAAAGCATCACAGTTTTCGCGCCTTACATCAAAACAATACCATTGATAGAGAAACGCTGGACTTTTTCATGAAGGCTTTGGACTACTACGAAAGCATCGCCAACCCGTATCAAGAACTCCCACCATCTGAATTGTACGATGCCTCTTGGGAATTGTTGAAGTATGGGGAAGCCTATACCAACCAGATTGAGCGTTTCTTTTTAAAAACTTCGCGTGCTTAGTTTGTGCTTATATATTTGCAATCCATAGAGTAGGCGCGGTTGCAAACTGGGGTTCCCCTCTTTACTGCGGAGTCCCCTCCACTTTTGAAGCAAAAGGTTGCAAACCACGCCACGAATTGATGGACTATCTAATTAAATTCAACGATACCGCCCGTTCCCTTGAGGATAATATCCGGTTTAAGCAGAATCTGCTGTTCTTGTTCCAACTTTAACCCAGTTGGATGGAGCATATAAGCAATTCTGAGTGGGAGATATTTTCCCAAATCGGCGAGTCTATCTACATCGCTCTTAAAGATTATCTGTTCGCTCTGCTGAGTCTGATAGGCGTACCAATACTTGAGATAGGAACGAATGCCATTGCTAAAGATAAGTTCGCCAGAGCCAGAATCAACAACCTTGACCCAAACACGCCCAAGAGCCGTAAGACGGGTGCGGATATAAGTGGATGTCCCTGAAATTCCGCCCTGACTCCCCTGCTTCATCAGGTGCTGATCGTAATCCTGCCGAGTTAATTTCGGTGACTCAACCATGCCAATGATAATCATATCAGTATCAAGTGACTGTCCAAGCTTCGCCGCCAACGCTGGGTCAGCGTAAATCTGATTCAGGGTCAACCCCAATTCTCCGAGTTTATCATCGACCGGTTTAACTTTGTTTGAGAGGTCATAAACCCACTCTGCTTCCTTGAAGATGAGTTCGAGACGGGTCGCAAGGTTGACGCTGATACGCGTCCCTAATTTGCTTATATCTTCCGCCTCCGCCTCAGTGAAGAACGGCGTGACAGCAATCCGCTTCGCATCGGTGATTGGCGGTGGCGTTGTGATCTTTGGCTCGTCTGGCCCACAGCCCATCATTGCCAGGCAGAGAAGCGGTATAAGTAGAATTGTAAAGAAACGTGTCACTGAAGTGTGCCTCCTATAATTTTCGGTGTAATTTTCAAGCCAAATTTTCTACCAATCAGAGCCAAAAACTTGACTTAACTTTACAATGTGTGCTCTAAAAGTCTTTCCTTTACTCCCGTGATGGAGCGTCCGATGTCTTGGGCTAAGACAAATTTAGGGTTCCCAACGAGCGAGCCTATAGACCCTGTCCAACTTGTTGGCGCGATTGCTAAATCGCGCCGATATTCGTTGGAAACCCCATTGTGCTCTTGAAGCACAACGTGTCTTTGCCTCACATTTTGCTAAAAGCATACCAAAATTACAGAAATACGTCAACTTTTATCCGACATTCCATTCAAGGTTATCATTCATTACTGGAAATGGACTACCCGGAAGCGGCGATCGCTAATGCCCGGACCTCTCCGAATTCATGTGAGAGTTTTGTCCAAGAATCACCCGCATCTGTGCTCCGATAAAGCTGCCCGCTTACGCTACAAGCGATAAGAAGGTCGTTAGCATTCGGGTTGTGGGCGAAGCACCAAATCGTGCTGTTGGCAGTTCGACCGATGTCCGCTCGGGTCCACGATTTGCCAGCGTCACGTGTTGAAAAAATACCGCCTTGATCGCCCGGAGGTCCGTTCCCTGCTCCGATAAATACACGACCTGCATCACCGTTCAAAAAGAAAGCTGCACGGCAGTATGGCCATGGATAGTGCGCTTTAACATTCAGTGGTGTCCACTGCTGTCCCATATCTGTTGTCACACAGACATCGTTATTCGTTGCAGCGACGATAGTCTTCGGGGAACCCGGGACTACACAAAGCCCATGAATATCCAAGCTACTGAGACCCTCACTGCGCTCAGTCCATGTTTCCCCGCCATCGGTGCTGAGACGCATTCCATCAATTTCGATCCCAGCGTAGAGTGTTTGCGAATCGTTGGGATCAATCACGAAAGTTGTGACACGCGGAATAATCGGGACACCTTCGCACTCTTCTGCCAAATCGACGTTGAGCTGCTTCCAGTTAGCACCTCCATCCGTAGATTTGAAAAGTGCAGAAGGGCACGTTCCAGCATAGACCGTGTCAGGTGCGTTCAGATCAATGGCAATCGCCCAGACTTCCCGTCCATCCATGGGGCTTGGAAGATGGTGCCACGACTCCGCAGCGTTGTTGGTCTGGAAAATGCCGTTTTCGGTACCGGCATAGAGCGTGTCTGGGTTACTGGGACTAACGGCTAAAGCACGAATATCGGCTTCCGGAAAGAGTCCGTTACTCACTCGACCCCAAGTATCACCGTTGTCGGTGCTGCGCCAGACACTTTGTCCAATAGTTCCTGCATAAAGTGTAGATTGCATGTTTTACCCCTTTTTTATAGCGGTTCACTATTCGCATATAGTTGTTAGTCGTAATCAACGGTATGAATGCCGTATGGCATTCCCCGGGTTATTGGTTGTTGGTTAAGAAGGTTTCCTTTAACGGACAGACTCTTAACTAATGACTATCAACCAAGAACCATTAACGAATTGCTGTTAGCAGTTCGCGGTTCGCTATCGGCTATCTGCTATAATATTACTCCGTTAGCGTACCTGTGTCAACAATTCTTGAATCAAGCGAGATTTGGTATCTGATAGATTCGGGTTCTATTTCCGGTTCAAGCAGAAACGAGAATCGATACAGGTGGTTGTCCTGAGCGTCTCGCGTTACTTGGTACATCGCTTGTGCTTCACGGTACAGCTGCTCCGCTTTATTGTTGTGGAGCATTAAGGTCACCATAGGCGTTAACCCAACAAGTGGTTCACTCGGTTTAGCGATAATGTCCCAGTAGCGCGGATGTACGGCGTTAGGGAGAGCCGTCGTGGTAAATGCAATATGGGCACCGCGTGTCCCACTATATTGGTACTTTTTGCGCTCTGAATGGAAGCTGGGCGTATCCCTCTGTAGACTCGGAACGAGGACTGCCTCCGTAACAGTGGTCGGTAGGACGAGAGAACCCGTGTTACTCGTAGATAATGCCATCTCCCGAACCTCAACAGCCCCGGTGGTGTGGAACTCAATAGCGTGGACAGCAGTATTCGACACGGAACCGCTGGAAAATCCTATTGTTAATCCACCAGCATTTTCAAACCCAATGTAATCCGCTGAAAAATTGTCCAGTTCTCCATCTTGTGTGCCACTCGGGTAGGAACGGTGCCAGCGACGGGGTGATAGAGAGAGATTTACTGCCCGATAATCAGACAAGTAATTAGCGAGTTTCCATGAAATAAAGATGTCGGAGACTGTTTGATGGATGCCCTGCGATGCGAGGACATCAGCGATACCGGTGAAGGATGTTCCACGATTCTGAACGATTTCAGTCACCGTTGCTATACCGCCATACTGCTCGTGTAGATAGAGCATCCACAAGAAAGCGGCACCGTAGTGGGGCAGCAAATTACCGCCTGCGTCGGGCCATGTGACGAGCGAAATAGTCGGTGCTTTCTCGAAGGCAGTTATATGTTCTTGGAGCGAGTATCCACAGAGAAATGAGGCGTACTCTGCACAACCTTCATCAACCCAAGTCGCTTCTTTAGCATCGTGTGTCCAATTGATAATATGCTGAAATTCATGTGCGATAACATTATGAGCGGTTTCGCTATTCGGATTCAGCGGGTGTGTATCAATATACAGTATTTCACCTTCGTTACTGCGAATCGGAAAGCCACGAAATCCAGGGTGTCTAAGAACACCTCGGCTCTGATCTGCTGGATTGAAAAAACCTGCTGTATATTGATTGCCATTGTCTTTATCTCGGATATTGAGCAGAAGTAAGATAATCTTTCCATTTCTATCAATATCGGGCGGAGCACCGAAGATTTCCGTGAGTGTCAGGTAAATTCCGCGTTGTGGATTCATCGGTACAGCTGCGTCAAAAGCGCGAATTATCGCCTGAACAGTAGCGGCGGTAACGCGTGTATTCCATTCAGTATCCTCAACGAAAACATAACAGAAATTGCCTACACCGCGCAGTACCGTAGAAACCCTATATTGCTGCATACTTCTGAAATCAGGTGCGAAGAAGGTCCGTTCTGTCCCGACAGGTAGTGCCGGAGCAGCGGGCAGCTCAGGAGCGGAAGGAACTTCGTTCCATCCTTCTTCGCTTCCAGTCTTCCATCCAGCAGTTAACTCCGGTGTACCGCAAACGTACGCCGAACTTCCGAGCGGCAAGCCTAAAGGCAATAGCATAGCAATGAAAAGCAGGGTTATATTTTTCATTTTTTTTAATTTGCGCAGCGGAACGCCCTAACTGCTAATTGCTAATCTGCTATCTGCTGGCTTTGACAGCGTCGAGTTTTTGGCGGAGTTCTGCATTGTCTGGTTCGAGTCGTACGGCTTGTTCCAAAGTTTGCAATGCCTTTTCCTTTAAACCCTTCTGCAGATAGGCATCAGCAAGATGCAAAAGAATTTCGGGTGTATCAGGAAGATAACGAATTGCGAGTTCCAGATTTTCTATCGCAGCGTCCAATTTTCCCTGTTTGAAGTATATAAACCCTAAACTATCAAGATACGCACCAGACGTTGGTGAGCTTTTGAGTGCTCGACGGACGAGTGCCGCAGCCTCGTCTAATTTGATACCTTGCTCAGCATAGAGGTAGCCCAACGCGTTGTAGGCATCTGGCAGTTCGCTTTTCGAGGACAATTCAATAGCCTTGCGAAGGTAATCTTCTGCGCGTTTCAGATCATCTAACATCTGATAAGCCATTCCGATCCCGGAAAGGGCTGGCACGTAGTTCGCATCGGTTTCCAGAATCTTTGCGAAAATGTTTATAGCCTTCCGCGGCACGTTGAATCTAAGATAGATCTGCCCAAGGGCGTGACGCATCTCTTGAAGCCGCATCGTCAGCGTAACCCGGTCAGCACTTCTAACACGACGTGTTCCGCCTCTCATCGAAGCCGCTCGTGCTTCTAATAGACTGATTGCGCGCATAATATGGAATTCGGATTTCTCAAGGTCGTTCTGTTCTTGATAGGCGAGGCCAATACCGTAGTGTGCCTCAATTTCAGTCTCAGATGTATTCGCGGTTCGCGGTTCGCGGTTCGCGGTTCGCGGTTCAGCCGTTTGTGCTTCAAGTCGGGTCAGGATAGCGAGGAACGTTTTTATCGCCGCAGGATAGTCACCGGTCTGAAGGTAGAGCTGACCAAGGCGGTTCCGCGCACTCAACTGTTCTGGAAGGATAGTTACGACCCTTTCATAGGAGAGCAGTGCCTCTTCAAGCCGGTTTTGCATCTCATAGAGTTCACCGAGTTCGGTGTGAAATTGATCGTCGAACGGCATAATTCGGGTCAGTGCCTTGAAGGATGTGATTGCGGTTTCGATTTCACCGAGATCACGTGCCATGGTGCCGAGATAGTAATGTGCCCTGTGGTGGTCTGGGTCCAGTTCAATGACCTGTTTTAAAACCGCGAGCATCTCCTCTTGTAACGCTTGGGTCCGGGTGTCGCGCCGATTTTCTTGGATAGATGCAAAGACTCTACGTGTTAGTATTTGGGCGAGGAGCCATGTTGCTGGCACACTCTCGGGGTTAAGCGCAATAGCTTTTCTGACATCGTCCCCTGCTCCTGGGATGTTTTGCAGTATATTAAATTGGAGTGTAGCACGTTCTGTGTAAATAAAGCTCAGGTCGTGCGAAGACACAAATTCAACTGAAGGAGCCGGAGATTCACCGTCAAGCCCAAACTCTTCTATGAGGACATCATAAGCGGCTTTGCTTTCACGAACGTTTCGTTCACTGGTTCCATTGTAGATTGCCCACATCACAGTGGCGTAGAAGTTAGCAGCGTCCCTCATTTCAGTATTTAATTCTGTATTGGCATCGGTGGGTGCCACTAACTCAGGTGTTTCAAACACACCTACCATCTCAGAATTCAACACGATGCTATCTATTGATGATGGTGAAACTTCCTTGTTCTGGGCTTGTAAGTTGTGTCCGAAGATGAAACACGTCATCAGAACAAGGATTATGAGTATGTTGAGGTATCTCATTTTTTTAGGGTTGTCGGTTTTTCAGTTTCCAGTGTCTGGTAACTGAAAAACTGATAACTATTCCTCCGAATTAGATCCTCCGTTAAGTAGAGAGGAGGAGAGTTCAATTTTGGCGGCATCAACAAGTGTTTCCTCGTTTTGTAGTGCCATAATACGGACCCCTTGCGTATTCCGCCCGATGCGTCGAATATCTGAAACTGCCGTTCGGGTCACGTACCCGTTTGAACTAATGAGGACGAGCTCATCGGTCTTAGCGACGCGCATTGCAGCAACAACCGCTCCATTTCGGGTTGATTTTCCAATGGCAATGATGCCTTTACCACCCCGTTTTTGGACACGGTAAGCAGCAACAGCCGTGCGTTTGCCGTATCCATTTTCAGTAACAATCAGCAAGTCCTCTTTGAGAGCACGGCTTCGTTTCGGTCGCGCCTCTTCAGGAGGCTCACTCTTAACAATAACCATTTGCGCGGTGAAATCATCGTCCCCGAGTTCTATGCCGCGGACACCGCGTGTGTTGCGTCCAAGCGGTCTAACGTCTTCCTCACTGAATCGAATAGCGACACCTTTATGCGTAACAAGGACAATATCGGACGTACCGTCCGTCACTTGCGCACCAATAAGTTTGTCCCCGTCATCAAGTTTAACGGCGATGATGCCGCTTGACAAAGTGTTCTCAAAACTGGCGAGTGCCGTCTTTTTGACGATACCTCGGTGCGTCGCCATAAAGACAAAAGTGTCCTCCGTGGTCCCGTCTCCATTCGTATCAGCAACTTTAGCTTTAGGTGGAACTGGGACGTATGCGGTGATGTTTTCACCTTGTGCTAAGCGCAGTAGGTTAACGACTGCACGACCGGCTGACTGTCTGCGCGCTTCGGGAATTTGGTGAACTTTTAGCGTATAACACTTACCCAAATCTGTGAAAAAGAGGATATTCTGGTGCGCAGTCGCAACGAAAATATGCTCGAGAAAATCTCCATCTTTGGTTGTAGCCCCCTTAATCCCAACGCCACCCCGGTGTTGCTTCCGGTAGGTATCCATAGGCAGCCGTTTCATGTAACCGGCATGCGACAGTGTAACGACCATCTCTTCATCAGCAATGAGGTCTTCAACTTCAAATTCTTTAACCTCACCCGTAATTTCAGTGCGTCGCTCATCGCCGTATTTTTCTTTAAGGGTTTCGAGTTCCGTTCGGATAATATCCGTTACGAGTGTTTCACTGGCAAGGATCGCCCGAAGTTCCGCGATGCGGTCGAGCAATTCAGTATATTCATCGTGAATCCGCTGACGTTCAAGTCCTGTCAACTGTCGGAGCGTCATGGTGAGAATTTCTCGTGCCTGCTGCTCACTGAGTTGATAGGTATCCCGCAATTCCTGCTCGGCTGCTTGCGGCGACGCTGCCGTCTGAACGAGTTCTATAATATCTTCAAGATTTTGTAGCGCAAGCAGGTACCCTTCAAGAATGTGGCTTCTACGCTCGGCACGCGCAAGGTCAAATTGTGTGCGGCGGCGAACCACCTCGCGCCGATGCTCAAGATAATAGTTGAGAATCTCTTCGAGCGTCAAGACCTTCGGAAGTCCCTCAACAAGGCAGAGCAAGTTAGCACTGAAGTTTGTCTGCATCTGCGTGTGCTTATACAACTGATTAAGGATAACCTGTGCGATTTCCCCGCGCTTGAGTGGGATAACGATGCGGATTTCTTTGTCCGATTCGTCCCGAATATCAGAGATGCCAGTAATTGTTTTACTGACCACTAAATTGTACATCCGCTCGAGCAGCTGATTTTTCTTTACTTGATACGGAATTTCGGTTATGACGATCTGTTCTCGGCCGGTCCCTTTACCCGATGTAGAAATTCTTTCTATGAACGCTTTAGCCCGAACAGTGACGCTGCCTCTGCCAGTTGTGTACATCTGTTTGATCCCACTTGTGCCGACAATGGTTCCAGCAGTTGGAAAGTCGGGACCGATGATATGCTCCATGAGTGTTTCAGCGTCAGCGTCTGGATCGGCAAGTTTGCAGAGAAGCGCGTCGACAACTTCACCAAGGTTATGCGGCGGTATGCGCGTTAAATAACCCACGCCAATACCTGTTGTTCCATTAACAAGTAAGTTCGGAAGAAGCCCTGGGAGGACTGTCGGTTCTTCAAGGGACTCCTTGTAGTTGGGTTGGAAATCGACCACCTGCTTCTCGATGTCAGTAAGCATCTCCGAAGCAATAGGGGCGAGTCGACATTCCGTATACCGCATCGCTCCGGGTGGATCGTCATCAATACTACCGAAGTTCCCTTGTCCGTCTATGAGCGGATAGCGTATACTAAAGGGTTGTGCTAACCCGACAAGTGTGCCATAAATGGGACCATCACCGTGTGGATGAAAATTTTTCATTACCTCACCGACGACAGCAGCACATTTGTCGTACGGACGATTTGAGGTGAGATTTATCTCACCCATAGCATAGATAATGCGACGTGTACTCGGTTTCAGACCGTCACGGACATCGGGTATTGCACGGTTCGTATTGACACTCATCGCATAGGTGAGATACGATGTTGTCAGTTCATTCTCTATGTTGCGTTCTTGGATGTTTTCCATATTGTTTTTCTACAGTCAATTACTCCTTTATTAGCAAACCTAAGCACCGTACAGATCGAGACTCACATGGGTGCCGAAGCGTTCTATGAATGCACGCCTCGGTTCAACGGTATCACCCATCAGAAGTGTGAAGACGCGGTCAGCTTCAACAGCATCGTCAAGTGTGACTCTTAAAAGCACGCGTTCATCTTGGCTCATAGTGGTTTCACGCAACTGCTCGGCGTTCATTTCCGCCAATCCTTTGAAGCGTGTAATCGTCAATCCGCGATGCTCTATCTCAAAAAGATATTGCATCAATGAAAAAACATCCCCAGCATGATAAATGTCGCTGTCTTCAGACTGAATGCTGAACAGTTTCTTGCTTTTGGCTTCATCCGTCTCTTTTTCTGGCAGGAAATCCGTGTCTTTGATGTCAAACGCAGCGAGATTTTCTAATTCGCGCTGTAGCTCGTGATACAAGGTCCGACGGGCAACCATCGGCTTTGTGGTGTGCGCTTCGTGTTGCTCGGTTGTTGCCTTAGTATCTTGCTGGCTTTGTGCCTCTCCCTCTGCATCCAGAAATGTGATTTGCGTATCATCTACAGGCGGTGCACCGATTGATTGTATTGTGTCAGAAACTTGCAGGTTATCCGCTATGCTGGCGTTACGCATCGGAGAAGACTCAAGCATCGTTAAGAGTTGATCTACATTATCTGTAAGGTCTCCTGTCTCCGTAGTCTCGGTGGCTTGACCTGTTTTCAGATACATGGATAATTCTTCAGGCGCAATGCCGCTTTGGACGAGTTGTTCAAGGATAGTTTGAACCTTGCGGATAGAACCGGCGATTGTTTTATATTCTGACGCTGCGTAAGGGACCCCCCGTCGGGCGTTTGTTATCTTGACAGTGTCCAAAACCAGAGTCAACAGATAGTCTTCCATCGCTTCATCGTCCTGTAGATATTGGGCACTCCTGCCCTTCTTTATCAGATAAAGTGGCGGTTGAGCGATGTACAGATGCCCAGAGGCGATGATTTCAGGCATTTGACGAAAGAAAAAGGTTAAAAGTAGCGTTCGGATGTGTGCACCGTCAACATCGGCATCTGCCATGATAATAACTTTGGAATACCGAAGTTTCTCAAGCGTAAATTCTTCGGTGCCAATTCCTGTTCCCAAGGCAGTTACAATATCAATGACTTGGGCGTTCTTGAGTATTTTATCAAGCCTTGCTTTGTCAACGTTGATGCCTTTGCCTTTTAATGGTAGTACCGCTTGATTTTGCCGGTCACGACCCTGTTTAGCAGTTCCACCGGCGGAATCTCCCTCTACAAGGAACAGTTCGGTTCGGGTCGGATCGCTTTCAGAGCAATCAGCGAGTTTACCCGGCATTGATGCGGAGTCGAGAACACTTTTACGACGGATAACTTCGCGTGCACTGCGTGCAGCTTCTCGTGCTTGTGCGGCTTGGATCGCTTTCTGGACGATCAGTTTGGAAACGCGCGGACTTTCTTCTAAAATCGTTTTGAGTTGGGTTCTGACAAAACTTTGGACGATGCCTTCAACCTCTGTGTTTCCAAGTTTGGATTTCGTTTGCCCTTCAAATTGTGGTTCCGGCACTTTCACACTGACGATCGCGGTCATCCCCTCACGGATGTCTTCACCGGTGAGATTTATCTTAACGTTTCGGAGGAGGTCGTTGTCAGTCGCATAAGTTTTGAAGGCACGGGTGATAGCACTCTTAAAACCGCTTTCGTGAAAACCGCCTTCCGAAGTTCGGATGTTATTGGCGTAGGAACTAATATTTTCCGTGTACGTGTTATTGAACTGAAAAGCGATTTCGACTTTGGTTTCTTCTTGAATACCTTCTATGTAAATAGGCTTCGGATGCAGTACCTCTTTATTCTGGTTTTGGTAGGTGACAAAAGAAGCGATGCCACCCTCATATTGAAAAGTAACCGGTTCCGAAGTCTCTGCGGCACGCTCATCCAAAAATTGGATGCGGACCCCTTTGTTGAGAAATGCGAGTTCTCTTAATCTATCGCGGAGAATCTCATAAGAAAAATCGAGCGTATCAAATATTTCGGCATCCGGCATGAATGTCGTCCGAGTCCCGGTTTTTTTACTCGAACCGGTCTTTTTTACCTTGGTCTTTGGGATGCCGCGTGCATATCGTTGTTCGTAGATGCCTCCATTTTGTTGGACCTGGACGTGAAGCCATTCAGAAAGGGCGTTGACACAGGAAGCACCGACACCGTGTAACCCCCCGGCAGTTTGGTAACCTACCTGTTCACGACCATCGAACTTACCGCCAGCGTGTAAGGTGGTCATGACAACTTCAAGCGCGGAAAGACCTGTTGCCGAATGCGTATCAACGGGGATACCGCGACCATCGTCAGCGACGGTGACACTACCATCACTGTGGATTGTAACTTCAATTTGCGTACCATAGCCGGCACCGAGTTCGTCTATACAGTTATCCACTAATTCCGTGACGAGATGGTGCAGTCCCGCTGGACCTGTGCTACCAATGTACATGCTTGGACGTTTCCTGACGGCTTCAAGACCTTCAAGAATTTGTATGTCACTGGCTGTATATGTTCGTTCTTGTTTTGGCATATTTCGTGTGGTACCTCGCTATGGGTTGACCGAATGGAATTAACCATCGGTTTGGGTTGGGTGGACATGTCCTATGGATTAGAGCGACCGGATCTTAAAAAAATATATATTAAGTATGACGTAATAAAGAGTGAAATGGTTTCAGTATTGTGGGTAGAACATCCTTTGTTCTGCTGGACACCGCTTGGTGCCTTAATAAATAGAATACCTTATTTTTCCGCCTTTGTCAAGGGTTATCTTCACTCTGTGTAGTGAATAATTGTCGAAGCGATTTTTTTAATTTTGTATCTGTTACATTGGCAAGTGTCTGTTCAATTCGTTCTAATTCTTCGGGGGTTGTCCGACGAGGAGTGTCGGTGCTGGCTGGCTGTGATGGTTCGCGGGGGGATTTGGACTGGTTTGCATTTGTGTCGTGAGGCGGTGCTGTCCGAACTGGACGCAATTCTATCCGGATATCTGTGAGAATGGGTTGCCCCAATTCTGCATTCAAGTCGGCTATGATTTTCGGTTTGTGAAGTAAGAGTTCTCTCCTATAAGGCGGATATTCAGTATAGATTTTCAGGACTCCATCTGAAAGTGATACGGGTAGTGTTTTCGTACCGAACGGGACACCGAGGCGTTTCCGCCAGAGGTCGAATACTTTCTGTTCAACCATCTTAGGTTCAAGATCATTTCGCCGGATAATTTCTGCATCTGTGACCTCGTTTTTTCACACTTACTTTTCAGAGTGGGCTGATTGGCTAATTCGGGCGTTTTTAACGGTGAGAACATTGGCTTCATGGAGATAATGTACAAGCGGTTCAGCGTGCGTCGCTGTGATAAAAGTCTGGGCACTCAGATTTTGGAGAACGCCTAACAGGTAGCCTATGCGTTTATAGTCCAACTCCGAGGTAACATCATCCAGAAGTACTATCGGGTTTCGCCCGGTTGTGGCATGAATTAATTCTAATTCCGCCAGTTTGAGTGCCAACGCGATAGTCCGCTGTTGCCCTTGCGACCCGTAAGCGCGCGCGACTTCGCGACATGTCCCATTTTTTTCTGTTAGAAGGTCGTATTCGCTTATCACTTTCTCTTCATCATTGTCCGAAATTTGCGATTCGTTCTCGCTTAGGACCGTAGATGATGGATTCTCCAATTCGATGAGGAAATCGTCGCGGTGCGGTCCGACTAACGTTGTCCCTCTCTGTAGATCTGCGGCGCGTGAAGACTTTAATGTCTCACGAAATTGCACTGTAATCTCGCTTTCGCTCGTAATTGGAACCGATTCAACTTCAGATTCAGCCAACAAATTTGGGTCTGCAGATTCGGGTTCCGAATTGTTGTCTGTCCTATCGTCCCGCACTGATGCGGAACGATAGGTCAACGCCAAGTTTTCTTGACCACCGGTAAGTTTTTGATGGTTGTGCATAGCATAGTCTTTCAACTGGTCGAACACTTGTAAACGTTTTAGCGTAATAGCAGTGCCGTGCGTGAGCAAAAGTTTATCCCAAGCGTCTAACTGAGCCGCGTCCACAAAAGTTGTACGAATTTGTTTTAGCAATTCGTTCCGTTGTTTGAGAACTAGCTGATATTTCTGTAAATGCTGTAGATAACTGCTATCAATCTGTGCAATCAGCAGATCCAGAAAGCGTCGCCGTTCTGCGGGCGCGCCTTTCACTAATATTAGAGATTCCGGCGCGAAAAATACGGCGTTGAACTGTCCAATCCATTCAGAGCGTTTCGTATGAAGAACGCCGTTCTTTATCAGCTTGAATTGCCCACGGGCACGCTTCGATGCCTCAAGAGATATGACATCATTGCTGCTATTTGTCAACACGCCTTTCAGGTAAAAACCGGGTTCGTTGTGTCGGATGAGTTCGGCATCTCGCGTGGCGCGGTGAGATTCAGCGGTGCAAAGGAAGTAGATTGCTTCAAGCAGACTTGTTTTTCCCTGGGCATTCCCGCCGATGATCAGGTTAACTGGCTTGGAAAAACTCACTTCGCAGTCGACATAGTTACGAAAATTACGCAGAATGATGTTATTTAAAAGCATTGGTTTGTGGTAGATAAAAAATGTTTTGATTTGCTTATGGATTCATGCGTAAAACACGATTGTGTGTGATAAGAAATACTACCTTAGAATTTTTTCTTTTTCTTTGCCTTGTTAACTTATCCACAACCCCTCCTATTAGTAC
>VXZL01000684.1 GCA_009845505.1 Candidatus Poribacteria bacterium
ATTGTATCGTAATCATTCTCACACATAGCACGTAGTAGTGTTTCTCCAATAGTGTGCAGAAACTGTCCAGCAAAGTCTGGGTATGACTCTGGTCTTGATATTATAGAGAGTAAGAGGTTTTCTTTCGACATACGTTCTAATAATTCTCTACCTTGCTGTCTACGTTTTTCCATTAGCTCATCCATGTTCAAACTTGGCCATAGTATTTTTTCAACTTTTCGATCAGAGTTTAAATCGTTCCAAAATTGGTTAAGGACATCCTGGTGGCAATCAAGTTTGTTCCAATACTCTGATTCCCTTGATAATATCACCGCAGCCAACCATGGATGTTTTGAAGAGGTTGCAGATTCTATCCAAGGCTTGTAGAGCCCACCTATCTTTTTATAAAAACAGAGCATCGCAGTGTGATAGTTTTCTGCTTCCTTCTGACTTACAAGTTCTTCAAGATACCAGATAGGACTGATTATATGCCCTTCAACTCTTCTCTCGAACTCAAGTCTGGATTGCATCCATTCAAGCCGCGGCAGAATATGTACGGCAAATCCAACTCTGTAAATAGACTTTTTTGATTTCCATTTAATACGCCTAATTTGCTGGTGTATCGCCTGCTGTCCATGAGACTTAATCGTGTGTCTGTAATCCAAAAGAACGTTGATAGGCATTATTGC
This sequence comes from Candidatus Poribacteria bacterium, assembly GCA_009845505.1. Taxonomy (GTDB): domain Bacteria; phylum Poribacteria; class WGA-4E; order WGA-4E; family WGA-3G; genus WGA-3G. The sequence continues at coordinate 669 of VXZL01000684.1, forward strand.
CAACTGTCCACAAATCTCCATGTGTTCCAGAGATTCTTCCTTTACAATGCTATCCTTCTCAACAAGCAGGAATTTCTCACACCACGAGAAAACCTCGCTTATCAGATCAAATGCATATTCAATTTGGTGATCTGCTGCGAGTAGTCGAACATAAAGGTCAAGATGATTTAGCAATTCAATGACTATCGGATAGCGTTTCTCTTCCATATTGATTTCCAAACAACGACTCACAATTGGCAATATCGCAGATTCAATCCATCTGGAATCGCTTACAGACTCCGGACGTAACCCAGTGGCCGTTTCGTAGGCAAGAGAGGTCTTTGTATCATCTACCCGATACCAATCTGGATGCACATATTTTTGTCCGTACCACAAGCTATCCGTGGGGATTGATTTTTTTCTTCTTTCATAATCACATAAAAATACAAGGAGATTTTTGCACAAACCAGCAAACGGACGGCCGTTTAAATGAGGTTCTTTGGCAGCTATTTCAGATACGGTAGCAAGCGTGTCTATAGTAGTTTGAGCACGCCGATGTGCCTGATTCTGGAATGACCGATCAAACCAACGATAACCACCAGCTTGCACTTGTCGGTGACATTGGAATAACTGTTTGAAGAGACGATCTGAGAGAATTGTGGGATCGAAAAAATAAAATGCACGAGCACCTAACCGGACAAATCCAATAATCATCACCCCCGCACCCAGTATAAGGAGTGGTATTGCTAATATGATCGGTTCAAAACCTACGGTGTGAAAAGCAAGTAAACACACACCGAAAGAGGTAAGAAAGGCAAGCAGGCGCATGTACACGTTGCCAACTTGTTCTTTGGCTAGTAAGTCCCGGATGTCATTGGGTAGTCTCGCGTAGATAGCACCACCTATTGTGCTGATGGCAGCATAGTAAAGACCAATGAATACTCCGCCTACCGCGATCACTGCTTCAAGCAAGGTCCCGTAAGTGCTATCCTCAGGAATAGTGAAGCCTATCTTTGCGAACAAAGGAACACAATAAGGATTAATGCCTTGGAGTCCGATAGTTATGAAAATCGCCAAGATTAGTTGGCCTAATATAGACCGTAATAGAAAAAATAGAGATTTTGTTGTTTTACCACTTTCTCCCACGCGGTGTTTTATTCCGAACAGCGTTCTATAGGAGAAGAATCCGAGACGCGAAAAAGCATTTCTGGCCTTCCAGAAGAGGCGGGTTTGGGCAAGAGAAAGAAATAGAGTATTAAACATCGTTTGTTATTAGTCGTTCACAAAGGTTTCTGAATTGGAGGTAAGTGCGAAATGACACAGAATCTTAAAAATCCGCGAAATCTGTGTAATCCGCATAATCCGCGATTCAGACATTCCCCTCCACAATCGCAATCTCAGCTTCCGTTAAATTATACAATTCATACACCAGTGTATCAATCTCATTTTCAAGGTCGGAAATGTCCGCGTCTGAATCAGTTTGCTTAGCAGCAATGATTTTATCAACCTTGTTTTCAATCTCAGTAACAAGGTGTTGGTTGGCTTTTGTGATAGGTGGGACGAGAAGGGGTTCTAATGCCTGAACGCTTACAATTAAGTCGCCGGTCCCTGTTTTCGGAGCAAGGTCAAACAGTTGATAGTGAGAAACACGAGAATTTAATACGGCAGTAAGAAACTTAACCTTTTCGCCCGTAGCAATACAAGTGCTATCAAGGCAGAACATCGGATGTTGAATATATGCGAAACGCAAAATTGAACCTATTCGTTTCCAAACAATCTTTTCCTCATCAAATTCGGAGTAGTAAGCACAAGCCCGGAGATTCCACCAATTTACGCCTTGGTCATCTCTATCGAATAGTCCTTTGCCTCTTGCTTTTACTTCTCCCGATTCTATTCGCTTTCCTATAGTCTGAAGGTGAGCATAGATAATAGGATACCTTTTTGGCATATTTAGATCATAATTAGTTGCTAATAAGTAAGATTTCACT
>VXZL01000115.1:0-4841 GCA_009845505.1 Candidatus Poribacteria bacterium
GCTTGGGTTGCGTGGGATGATGTTGATGAAAGCAACGGGTGTATGCGCATGGTCCCCGGCTCCTATCACTGGGGTAATCAGATCCCGTTTCTGCATTCCATCAAAGACATCCATTCAATGCCGGACCATTTTGAAGATAACGAATTAGAGGAGGAATTCTGTCCTGTACCGAAAGGATATGCCCATTACCATCACTCCCTAACGTGGCACGGTTCGCACGACAACACGAGCGGAAATCCCCGCCGTGCGATTGCGGTGCATTACATGACAGGCGAAACACAGTACGATGCCAACGGAAACCACGTTATGAAACCTTTTGTCACCGTTGATGACGGCGATAAATTAGCAGGCGACCATTTTCCACTTGTAATGGATAGGGGTGTGCCAACGAATCCTAACGCATAAATCTTTTTTATACATACAAGCCGATCACAAAATCGTAACTACGGATTGGAGAAAAATATGAAAGTTGTTGATGCAGTTGCCAAAGTCCTTAAAGCCGAAGGGGTAGAGTACCTATTCGCCTATCCTGTCAACCCGATAATCGAGGCAGCAGCGAAATTAGACATCCGTCCGATTATCGTCAGACAGGAACGGATTGGACTTCACATGGCGGACGCGATGAGCCGAATGACTTCCGGGGAAAAGATTGGCGTATTCTGCATGCAGAGCGGACCCGGTTCCGAAAATGCGTTCGGTGGTGTCGCGCAAGCCTACGGGGACTCTGCTCCGATTGTGGTTTTGCCGGGTGGTTATTCCCGAAGTATCACACAGATTCAACCGAATTTCAATTCCGCCTTGAATTATCGGCACGTAACGAAGTCGTGCGAGCAAGTAACAATGCCCGAAGCTGTCCCGGAAGCTATGCGCCGCGCCTTTACGCAAGTCCGGAACGGCAGACCGCGTCCTGCGCTTGTTGAATTCCCATCAGATTTATTTAATGAGGAAATTTCAGATTCTTTTGATCCAAAACCAGTACCTACTGTGCGTTACGGACCTGATAGCGCTTCAATTGAAGCCGCTGCAGCGGCACTCCTCGATGCTGAGTGTCCTGTCCTTTACGCCGGACAAGGTGTCCACTACGCTCAAGCGTGGGACTCTTTGAAAGAATTAGCCGAGTTGCTCAGTGCACCTGTGACGACGAGTTTAGGTGGTAAAAGTGCGTTTCCTGAAAATCATCCGTTAGCATTGGGTTCCGGTGGGCGCGCGATTCCGAAACCCGTGCATCATTTCCTCCAAAAAACGGACCTGATATTCGGTATCGGATGCAGCTTCACGCGGACGGGTTTTGGTGTCAGGATCCCTGAAGGCAAACGCGTCATTCATGCCACATTAGACCCAGCAGACATTAACAAAGACGTTCCGGTTGAAACCGCCCTCGTTGGCGATGCCGGTTTAATTTTAGATGGATTGGTAGAAGCCGTCCGAGACCGGACCAATGGCACATCTGAGAGTCGCGCGGATGCTGTTAAGCAAGAAATTAGGGCAGTTAAAGCCGAGTGGCTCGAACAGTGGAAGTCTAAACTGACCTCCGATGAAGTGCCGATGACCCCGTACCGCGTCATCCGAGACCTGCTACAGACTGTCGATGTCGAAAACACGATCATCACACACGATGCGGGAAGTCCACGCGACCAAATGTCGCCGTTCTGGCAGTCGGTCGCACCGCTGACCTATATCGGTTGGGGCAAAACGACGCAGCTCGGCTATGGTTTGGGTCTCGCGATGGGTGCAAAACTGGCGAGACCGGATCATCTCTGTGTTAACGTCTGGGGTGATGCCGCTATCGGCTTTACAGGTATGGATTTCGAGACTGCTGTGCGTGAGAGAATCCCAATTTTATCGGTGCTATTTAACAACTTTTCTATGGCGATTGAGATTCCGATTATGCCCGTTTCTACCGAAAAATTCCGTAGTACAGACATCTCAGGTCACTACGCAGACATGGCGAAGGCGTTCGGTGGCTACGGTGAACGGGTTGAAACACCGGATCAGATTATTCCGGCTATCCAACGCGGGATCCAGAAAACACAGGAAGGTGTACCCGCACTGCTTGAGTTTATCACGGCAAAGGAAATTCAGATTTCGAGTTTCTAATTGGTTGTTGGTTATTGGTTGTTGGTTAAGTGCTCTGGTCTTTACATCTATCTTGAATTCCGCAGCTTCTCTGCACAAAAAGGTTTGCGGAATTCGCAGAGAACACAGACTTCAAAACACTTAACCATTAACCAACAACTAATAACTGACAACTATTAAAAAAGGAGTTCCACTGTTATGAAATTTGTTATCACCGTTTTTTCGCTCATCGCTCTGAGCCTCTGTGCCAACGCATGGGCATTAAATGATGACGAGGCATTGATGTTGTACTTCACTTTTGATGAAGACAATGGTGGCAAGGTGAAAGACGTGAGTGGAAATAACATCGAAGGCACTCTTGAAGGTGCAGCCTGGTCGAAAGATGGCAAACTTGGTGGTGCTGTCCATCTTGAAAACGACCAGCAGTTTGTAGAGGTTGACGCGGTTCCCGAACTCGACATCACCGATGAACTCACAATTCAGGCTTGGTTTTTCCCTGAAGAATCTCAAGGTGACTCTAACCTGATGGGACGCAGGAGCGGAGCAAATGTCGGTGGCTATTGTCTCCAATGGAGCGCGCAGTTTACGGGTGCCCCGCAAATTGAGACATGGATTAACATCGGCGGGTGGCAAGGTTCACGGAATAAACAGACCATTAAGCCCGGATTAGAAGAATGTCACCACGTCTCTTCTACTTTCGATGGCGATATGATTCGCCAATATATTGACGGCAAATTAGATATCGCATTCGCGCCACCGAAGGGTAAAATTAATAGTATTGAGGTGGTATTCCGTATCGGTAAGGCACAAACAGGACTGCCAGGGATGATTGGCTTGGTCGATGAGGTAGCAATTTACAACCGTGCCCTTACTGTTGATGAAATTAATCAGGACATGGAAAACGGCGTTTTCTTTGCTGTCTCTCCTAATGACAAACTTGCCACAACGTGGGGCAAGTTAAAGTTGTAAAGTTGAAAGTGTAGCTAAAGTTGAAAGTTGTTAAGAGGTCTATGATGCACCAAAAGTCTCTTACAACTTTGAACTTGCAAATTTTGAACTTGCAAACTTTTGATTTTTGACTATGAGGAGGAATCACTGATGAAAGCCCAAGTGTATCTAATGCTATGCATTTTTCTCAGCTTAGCCATCTGCCAAGTAGGATTCGCTGCCGGTGGAAAAGGTAATGTGAAACAACACGGCGAGACGTTATACGTCTGGCACTTCGATGAAGGTAAAGGGAATAAGACGGAAGATGAAACTGCCGGTTTGGTCGGCGAATTTACTGGCGATATAAAATGGGCTGAAGGTATCTCAGGAAGTGCGGTAGAAATGGCTGGCGAGGTCGGTAAAGGGGATTTTATAGAAGTCGCACACTCCGATGAGATTGATATAGATGAAGCCATTACGATGATGGCGTGGGTTTATCCTGAAGAACTACCGGGGGGTGGACAGGAGAACAAATTCACCATCTTCTACAAAAACACCTATTATCTGCAAATTGAACCGGGTGAAGGGAAGCTTGCCTACTATTTCTACGAGACCAGCAATCCTGGCTACCATATTTCTGACGGAAAAATAAAAGCGAAAGAGTGGAGCCATGTTGCCGTTGTGTGGGATGGTAGCAAAGCCGGTTTCTATATCAATGGGGAATCCGACGGTACATCTATCGCACAGAAGGGACCTGGTTTGAGTCGAGCGGATAAACCTTTACGCTTCGGTGGTGAGAATAACGGGTGTTGCTCGCGTTTCTTTCAAGGACGTATTGATGAGTTGATGTTAGCCAACTATGCGCTTTCTAAAGCCGACCTCCAGAAAATCATCAACGATACGCTTGATGTCTCCGCCCGCGGAAAACTGGCAACGACGTGGGGTAATTTGAAGAGACAGCAGTAGATTGCACATGTCCGCTGTCTATTATAACCAAGATGGGTGGGATTTATTCTCGCCCATTTTTCATTGCAAATAGGTAGAAATAGGCGTATAATTGGTTTAAATCTATAAGTGGATATATTGTTCAAATTCCCTAACCGATATTGAAAACACACAGGATTCAGGGGAGTTCAGAGACGATTCCTTTAAGAGCGTCCTCCTGTTGCGCAAGAGACTTGAGTTCCGGATTTAAATCTACCGCTTGTGTGAGTGAGTCTACTGCTTTTTTGGACTCACCCTCTAAGGCATAAGCGCACGCAAGGTTATAGTGGAGCAGAGCTGCCTTCGGGAAAGTTTGAAGCGCATGTAGGCACGATACACGGGCATCGGCAGGCAAATTCTGCCGGAGATACGCAGTTGTCAAGTTGATATAACCTTCGGCTATATCGGGTGCCATCTCAATCGCTTTTTTAAAGTTGGCGACCGCTTCGGCGTATGCTTCGGCATACAGATGTGCCTGTCCAAGGTTGTTGTAAACGGAAGGTTCCTTCGCAAAGAAAATCGTACGGGTCTTATTTTTGATCGCCTTCTGATACACTTCAATCGCCTGTTTTGCTTCGCCATTGCGCATCAGAAAAGTTGCCTTCCGATAGTGGTCGTTAAACTGCGTCTGGTGATGCCAGACCCAGAGAAATAGCACTGTTACCGCAAGGCAAAACGTCATACAGACAATTCTAAAAACTTTATTGCCGGGAGTCTGTTCCTCTTCTTCTGTCGGTGAATTTTCTGTAATTTGGTTTTCTTCAGAAGTCATAATTTTTTATTCCAACACGCCTGTTACGGCACACGGAGTGTGCCTACTACTTTTAAAGGAACACACAAAATATGAAGAAATA
>VXZL01000115.1:4851-15147 GCA_009845505.1 Candidatus Poribacteria bacterium
ATGTTGACAGTTACGCCGATTATACAGAGATGCTCAAACGCGATGATCTGGACATCGTTTGTGTTTGTACACCAAGCGGTGCACATTTGGACCCCGCCGTTGCCGCAGCAGAAGCGGGTAAACACGTCATCGTTGAAAAACCGCTGGAAATCACCTTGCCACGTTGCGATAAGATTATCGAAGCGTGTGATACAGCAGGCGTTCGGTTGTGCGCCATCTTTAATTCCCGTTTCACCGAAAGCACGGAGCTTGTTAAATCTACTATTGAGAGCGGCCGGTTCGGCAAACTCACCTTGGGTGATGCCTACATCAAATGGTATCGGTCTCAAGAATATTACGACAGCGGTGGGTGGCGCGGCACATGGTCTCTTGATGGCGGTGGCGCGCTCATGAACCAATCTATCCACGCTATCGACCTGCTCCAGCATTTCATGGGTCCCGTCAAATCCGTTCAAGCCTTTACCGATACATTAGCACACGAACGCATAGAAGTCGAAGACGTTGCTGTCGCTGCACTTCAGTTTGAGAACGGTGCCCTTGGTGTCATCGAAGGTACGACCGCTGCTTACCCCGGTATGCTTAAGAAAACCGAAATCTCTGGCACACACGGGACTGTCGTCTTAGCCGAAGAGGACATCGTGACGTGGGAATTCGATCCGGAACTTCCTGAAGATGCGGAGATCCGAGAGAAATTCGCGCAAAAAACGGATACCGGTGGCGGTGCCTCGGATCCACGTGCTATTAATCACGACAACCACCGTCGGCAGATGGAAAATCTCATCAATGGACTTGAACACGATGCCTCGCACCTCGTTGATGGCCGCGAGGGACGTAAAGCGGTTGAAATTATTCTTGCTATCTATCAATCGAGTCGTGAAGGGCGGATCGTTGAGTTGCCGCTTTAAGAGTTGTCAGTTAAGAGACTTTGATTAGGACTTACGCCCCTCTTCCTAAAGTTCGCTACTTGACGAAGTGCCGTTCGTAGTAGGGCAATTTATTGCCCGTTTAGAACGTGCGATGAATCGCACTACTACGAACCTACCTTCAAGGCAAGGTTGACGAAGCACTTTCACGAGAACTTTTCTCCAATAAACTCATAAATTTCTTCGACTTCACTTGGAGAAGTCAGAAACCATTCCGTTCCCGGAGCATCAGTTATGTGTTTCCCTCGGACCTTCAAGATATTGTGTATGATGTCCTCGATCTCCTTGGACCAGTCAGTTTTGATATGAAGACCGATCTTGGGACTTTCTGGAAGTCCTGTGGCTTGACCTCTAACTCTTCCATCTGCTTCGCGGTGTTTAGTCTTACCGATCTTGCACTTCCAAACCTTTTCACCTTTGGATTCTGCACTCTCTCTATACTGCGGGTAATAGTAAAGATAGACAGAACTGTTCCCGGAGCCGATAGTCCTTTCAGGATCTAAATCAGAATTCGGGATCGTATTTTTACGAGGGAGTGTCAAACTGCCTTTCAACTCGCTTAAATCTATGCCATGCTTCTCAGCACCAGAGTTGATTAGTTCCGCGGTGGTGTCCTCACTTAATCGTATGATTTTGCCCAACTTTGCGGACATATTTCGTCCCCAGCCCCTAACCCATTTCTTGAACTTATCAGGGGTGTTGTAAGTTTCAAGGATGAGAGCCTCAGTAAACTGCTTATAGATATCCCTGCGGGCGATCTTTTCAATTTCATCAGAACTAAGCCCAGTTCTACGTACCAACTCCTCACCTGTGCGGGTTGAACTCAATGACCGATACCAGCATAAGCGTGCGAGTCCCCGAGTAGAAGTATCACTATTCACATCAAGTTCAACTTGCAAATAACCTCTTGCCCAGGCAGTAGAGGCTATTACTTGCTCTATCGGCGTTTCTGGTGCTTCGGAAAACTTCTCCAGATCTTTAGCAACTTCTTCAGCCCATTTTTTGCGAAAGAAAGGGGAGTGAATAGGAAGATCACAAACCTTTTCTTCTGTCTCTCCCATCTTACGCTTAAAATGTACTTCAATCCGTTTAGCAGCAGTGATTACCGATACCGACTGTATTTCTGATACATCGGCAGTGTTATTCCCTCGGAAGACAACTTTCATTTTTTTCCTTTACACAGCAAGGCACGAACCTGAAGAAGAGACACAGGCTAACAGCCTATGCTACGAAGAAACAAAAACCTGAATTGACAGCTATGGGACGAGGAAACCTTGAAGAAATACCCTAGCAAAAACCCCTACGAAGAAATTACGCTAAAATTCAAGTTTGACCCTCTGCTACTCGTAATCGAAAACAATCTTAACCGCTTCATGCTTTCGGTTCAGTGCCATCTCAAATCCGAGTTGTGCTTCCGTGAAAGGAAGATGATGTGTAATAATCGGTGACACATCAATACGACCTTGCGCAATCATATCCATCGCCAGCGGGAAGTCGTTCGGGGCATCGGGGCCGACGGATCCGATAAAGTTGATATTTTTTCGGAAGAAATCCGCAAAATGAAAATCGTAAACCAAGTCATCCGGCACACCGAAGGCGAGGAGCGTTCCGCCGCGCTTGAGTAGTTGGAGACAGTCGTTGACAGTCTCCGTTTGGTGTCCAACAACCTCAATAACCAGATCCGCCATCCTACCTTCTGTAATCTCCTCTACAGCAGCGACGGGATCTTGCTCGTTAGCGTTAATCGTGTGTGTGGCACGCATCTTCTTGGAAACAGCGAGTCGAAAGTCAACAAGATCAGTGGTAATCACGGTGCGCGCACCGAGGTTGCTCATCATGTGTGTAAAGAGGAGTCCCATCGGTCCCTGCCCGACAACAACCGTATCAAGATTGAGGAGGTTCGGCAGCTTCCGACATGCCCACACAACAGTACCAAGCGGTTGAGACATCAGGATGCAATCTTTCCGTGGGAAATCTGTCAATGGCAACGTGACGCTCTCATCCGACAGGAAGTACTCCGAAAGTCCACCGATGTAACGTGGCAACGCTAAGACTTCGTCCCCGGGTTTGAATCTATCCGATTTACTATCTGTAACAACGCCAATCGCCTCGTGAATTGAAAGTCCTGGCTGAAGCGGATAACTGTCCGCTGGATGCTCAAGGACAAACGATGGCATATCCGTGCCGCAGATGGCACTATGAGCGGTTTTTATTATCACTGTGCCGTCGGGATAATCGGCGAGATCCGGCTGTTCTATGTCAACAATCTCAATCTGATGTGGTGCGACAATTTGCCCAGCTCTCATATTCTATATTTATCTCCTTATCGGTTAGATAACGCGTTCAAAACGTGTTTATGAAGTTTCCCGTTAGTTGCGACAATCCCTCGATTTTCATGCATCCGTTTGCCTGTCAAAAAATTAAGGGGCGCACCATTGGCATCCGTAACCGTCCCGCCTGCTTCCTGAACCACAATCATCCCTGCAGCGTGATCCCAGATACACTCGCGGTAATCGGGGTATGCCGGGTTCGGTAGACGGATATAGAGGGATGCTTCACCACGGGAGACAATACCATACTTCGCCTGACTGTCCATCCGAATAGGCGATTCTGTAATTCCGAGTGCTTCCGCAATCTTAGTGTGGGCATCGCTATCCCCGTGTGTCGACTCGAAACTCTCTGCGAAGCGATGTACCTCCTCTGATACATGGACCTGCTTTAAAAAGTTTCCTGCCTTTGTATAGAGCTGCGTGCCTTCGCCATAGGCGGCAACAAAAAGGCATCCCCGCTGCTCCGCATCCGTATCTTTTAAACGATACGGTAAATTTGGACAGCCCAAAACACCGAGTCGTACAACGCCATGAACAATATAAGCCAAAGCAATTGCATATTGATCGTGACGCAGGAATCCTTTCGTTCCATCAATCGGGTCGAGTGCCCAGAAGTGCTGTCCGACTTCACCGCTTCCGCGGTCGATCCAGTTACAGACAGTCTCCGACGAGAGTGCCTCTTTCGCAAAGTGACTCACATAATCTGTGACGCGTTCTAAAAGCGTGGCGTTTTCTCTAAGTGCTTGTGCGTCTTCTTCAGCGACAATCGCATCTTCAGGAAAAGCATCGCCGATCGTTTTACATATCAGTGCTTGTGACCCGAAATCAGCGACGGTTACAGGGCTTCGGTCAACCTTTTGAATCGCATCGGTTGACACTATTTCAGCTTGCACCCGTTCACAGAGTCGCATCGCCTCCAGCACAGCATCTATAGCAACTTGTTTCTTTAATGACATTTTTTTTTAGTTGTTAGTTGTTGGTTGTTGGTAAAGAAGGTTGTCTGTTAAAAAAGTGTCAGTTTCGGCAGTTCCTCAGATTCGCGTAACTTCCGTTTCGCCGAGGCAATATCCTCAACAACAGTCTGCCGGACGATTTCAAAATTCTCGCCTTCCTGTCTCAGGACATAAGCCGGGTTAAAGGTCGCCATTGCGAAGGGGGCATATAGTGTATCCGTAAACCAGACCCCGCGTTCCTCGGTAATACGAAAACTTCGATGAATAAGTGCCTTTGCAGCGGGTGCCCCCATACATAAAATCACCGAAGGCTGTATGAAGGTCAATTCACCATCAAGCCACTTGGAACACGCTTTAATTTCAGACGCTTTCGGCGGACGGTTTTTCAACACACCATCTTTAAGGCTTGCCGCTCGACACTTAATGATATTTGTTAGCCAGATTTGGCTGCGTGTTAAGTCATTTGCAGCGAGGACTTCATCAAGCAAATCTCCAGCAGGACCTGAAAAGGGGAGGGTTGTCCGATTATCAGTAGCGGATGGTCCTTCAGCTACAATCACCAATTGTGCGGAGGCATTTCCGCTACCGAAGACAACGTTCGTACGAGTCTTTGACAAATCACATGCCGTACAAACACTTGCTTGTGTTTTGAGGGTTTGCAGCTGCAACCGACAATTATTTGACATAATACGCACCGAGTTTACAAACCCCTCCTACCAGAAGAACCACCAGAGGTTTTAGTAAATTGGATACTCGCTTGCACCAGTTTGTCCGGTTGCGTCCTCGCAAACGTTAACTGACAAATCGGAGCGTCCCACTTATGTTGATAATCGCTCCCGTAAGTCGCGACACCTACCGGTAAATATCCAGCCGGTACATGAATAAAGCAGGTGCTATCTACCTGTCTAAGTGGCTGGCAGACGAGCAAGTAACTTTGGCTGTGACCATCCCAACCTGCAGATAGAATCTCAACCGCTCCTTGGGCGTAGTGCATATCAGTTGCAAGGAGTTGCGGGACGCTCTGCTCTTCACGAAAACAGAGCAACTTAACAGAACGCGGCGGGATATTAAGTAAATCCAAACTATGTGAAATCTTGCCGAGGTACTGACGCATCCAGAAATCGTGAACGAGATACTCTTTGGATTCACCAAGTCCAAGGACATCGAGTTCAAAGTAAGCATCATCTTCGTGGTCATTCCAATTGAAGACTGCTACAAGGTGCCACGCCTCGTTCGGTGTCGAAATCGGTAGGCTCCAGATTCGCGGGAAGGGTTCATCATAAAGATCCACGGGTTTAGCAGCGTTACCCAAGAGCGGGAAGATCCGCGCTAAATCCGCCGCCCGCGACGCAGTAAGCGCGGTTAATCGGTCGCTGCAGAAGACAGCCCCCCCACTCAACGCTGCCGCTGTCATCTCCACAATCGCCTCATTGACAGGTCTCGGTTCATCAACAGCGAGTTCGCCGAAGACATGTTGCCAGAGGAAATTATGCTCTCGGATATGCGCTGCATATCTGCGCAAACGGTGCTTTGTACCTCGTGGGTGGTGCCAGGGATCATTGATGCGGTTTGAAGTGGCCACGCTCGAAAACGGAGGGTTGAGAAGCGGTGCATTCAATGACATATTCCCAAGGCAAGGTCCCGTGACAGCATTGTACCCAGCAAGAAGGACTTCCTTCTCAGTAGATGTGTTTTCCGAACGTGCCTCTTTAATAGCATCCGTCAGTAACTCTCCAGCAAGACGATAGAGTTGAACAGATGTGAGGGTTTTATCGTGCCAGTGCAAGTTGTGTTCACTGTTAGTAAGCACTGTCGTATACGCTGTGAAATCTACATTGATGAGTGAACATCCATACTCGTTGACTATCTGTTTAATCTGTTTACGGATATGTTGCCGTACTTCAGGGTGGGAAACATCCAGCAGTGCGACTTCGGTACTTCCTTCCGACAGATGCGTTGTGGTGGGTTTGTAGCCATTACGTTCCGAATGCCGCCGCGACTTTCTTCTTCCATTTCGAGCTACGGCCGCTTCTTGTATGCAGTAATCTGGGTGTTTCTGGACAAGTTCCGAATCAGGCACTGCGCAAAACGGGTTAATCCGAACTGCTGTCTTAAACCCTTTTGTTTCGATGTGGCTGAGCACGGCTCGCAGATTGTTGGAAACTGTTTGTGCTTCTGGATCCTCTCCATTCAGCACATAAGTCCCAAATCGCGATGCTAATCCAGGGTCTAATTGAATATAATTTATCCCTCCAAGGAAGTTGGGTTGAAAGAACCGGTTTTCCATGAGTTCGTCGGTTTGGGTTAAGATAGTATTCGCGTCCAACGAAAGTTGCGCGGGGGAAAGGTTCCAAGCGGTAATCGGTCTATCATACCCAGGCGAGGTGAGCGGTTCAGGACAATCGTTCTTGCGTGCTAACATCTGCGTGTAGTGTTCGTAGCACGCTGCAGCACTTCCCGAAAAGTTGAGATACACAGTCTCCGAGGTAATCTCTTCCCCAAAATCGCATCGCTGTTTACATAGATGATAGAGTGCCCAAGGATTAGCACCAGCTGTTGATGTCCTTTTATAGGATTTGGAGTTGGATGCAGACTTCCCTCGACAGCCGATTTGGATACGGGGCCACCATTTCTCTGTCGTCAGAAATCCAAAAACAAAGGTCTTGCCGCTCTTGGTATCGTGAAGCACACCATCGTGGCACGGATGTCTGGTATCTGTTTCGCTCAAGAGAAAGCCGTCATAGAGTCTTCTACTCACACCAGGGGAGATAGGTGGCATGTTAATAAATAGATGGCAATCCGCAGGAGCCTTGCCAACCAACACAGCACCACGATTCGTGGAAACACCAAGTACCGTTAAATTTTCTAACTGGACCGGACGCTCTTGATTGAGGTTCTCAACACCCACTTTCAGCAGGATAGATGGCTGTGTAGGGTAGCAATTGAGGTAGGTATTTATCCGTATATCCTTCCCTTTTGCTTCATGTGAGAAACATATCTGGTAATATGTCCCAAAAACATCTGTTTGCGGAAACGCCGTGATAAATTCCGAGTTACCAGCATCTTCAGTTTTGATAACGCTTCCGTCATCAAGGGTTATCTGTGCACATCCATTGCGGATAATTGTGTCGCCACTCTCATCAATGTAATCCCATGTTCCTTTTGAAAGGTTGAATTTAATCTCAAACTTACTATGTTCTATCACGACAAGGTTTCCGCGTCGTGAAACAGCTACATCGTCTGGTTTCATCCATTATTTTCCTTTTTTGCCGACTGCCCAACAATATATTATTGTGGTCGGTTCATCGCCTGTGTGGGAAAGTGAAAAAGTGTCTCCGGGGACGAGGAAAAGAACATCGTGTTGTTCCAACACATGCGTCTCAGCATCGGATGTCATCTCGGCACATCCATCCTTCAGCACATAGATTGATTCAGTCTGTATCGGTTCGTGTGTAAAGTGCTGGTTTTTATTGAGGTGGATGTAGTCTAAGGAGAGATGTACAGAGCCTTTGTGCGGTGAGACGACGCTTCGCCACTCAACAGACTTCCCAAAAACAGGACCGCTTCGCGCCATATTAATGACCTGAACGTTGCTCCGGTGTCCATTTTCTGGCGTTGGTGCCTCATCAGGAGTATCCCGCTCGCCTCGATAGAGTGCCATATCCGGCGGGGATTGAAAACTAATTAAGCGTGCCATGTTCGGTGTGGTGTTGACGGTTCCATGGATTTCGCCTGCGGGTACAAAAATGAGATCGCCTGCGGCAATCGGCGTGTAGACACTCCCTTGTCGGATAGCCCCACCACCTTCTAACACAACAATCGCGTCTTCAGAGGCATCATGATAATGCTGTGTGAATTCCTGATCTGGCGCGTGAAGCCCATGGTTCAGTGTAATTTGCGTTGAACCCATATCCGGATGCACAACACGCCAATTTTTACCTTTGCCCATCTGGAAAGGTGTTCCGGATTGGAGATTTAAGATTTTCATATTTTGTTTATAGCAATCAGCAATTAGCAGTCAGCGGTCAGCAAAGAGGTTTTCTGTAACAATTCAACGCCAACTCGGAATATTTCAAACACGGGTAATTGCTACAAATGGTTTTTTACTGACTACTGAAAGGGTTATGTAGCAACCTGCCCTGACAGCTGACTGTCATTCTCCCAATGATAAAACGATACGACTGTATCCCCGTAACGCGTTTGTCGGTCTCGGCACAAATTCCCAACAGTGTCCGGCATAACAGCCTGTTTTGCATGTTCAACAAGCAACGTACCACCGATTGTAAGCAGCACGGTCTTCGCAAGCAGTGCTAAACTGGCAGTATACAGTTCGAGAGGGTTCTGCGAACCATCCGCTAAACCAACACCGTAGGGTGGATCAAAATAGATAACTTCAAACGTAGCTGCCCGTTTATGAAGGGACCCAATCCCTTTCAAAACATCACGACAAAGCAAATAGTACACCCCAGATTCAGCCGTGAGACCACAAACGTCAAGGTTTCTTTCTATAACCACAATGCATCGCGGATCTCGGTCCAAAAACGTAACATGTTTCGCGCCGCGGCTCAACGCCTCAATTCCCATGCTTCCTGTCCCAGCACAAAGGTCAAGAAAATTTGCACCAACAACCCGTTCCCGCAGGATACTAAATACCGATTCTTTTACCCGATCAGCCGTTGGACGGACAAGACGATTCCCTTTGGGGACAACCAAACGTCTGCCTTTGAATGTGCCAGCAATGACTCTCAACCGAACAACTCCTCTATAACCGAACCATCGTTGACGACGCGAATCGGTCGACCGGAACGGGAGTAATTTTCCTCATCAGGATTGATCCCAAGCGCAAAGCAGAGCGACGCAAAAAGATCAGGCACCCCAACAGCACCACTGACGACTTCACTCCCATCTTCATTAGTGCCGCCAATGACCTGTCCACCGCGTGTGCCGCCGCCTGCAACAACAGTAGACCAACCGTTGGTATGGTGATCTCTCCCATCGTTGTTGTTAATCCGTGGTGTACGTCCGAATTCACCGAGCCATAACACAACAGTCTTGTCAAGGAGCTCGCGTTCGGATAAGTCCTTCAGAAGGGTTGCGAACGCTGGATCTACGACATTCAAGAGTTCTTTGGTCCGCTCAAAGTTATTTTGGTGGGTATCCCACCCGTCTAACGAGACCTCCACGAATTTAACCCCGGCTTCCACAAGCCGCCGCGCCATCAGACACCCCTGACCAAACTTATTCATACCGTAGGCTTCGCGTACAGCGAGCGGTTCCTCGTTAAGTTGGAACGCATCTATTTTAGGGGAATTGATGAGTTGATCGGCTTTTTTATAAATCGCTTCGTGCGCCTCCGTGCTGCGTCCAGTCCGCTTGGCAATAAAATCCTTTTCAATGGTTCTAAGCATCTTGAGGCGTTCCCGAAAACGGTGTGTGTCCATCTGTGCCGGATACGAGAGATCTTCCACTGGACGCATCGAGTCGTTGACGACAAATGGATCGTGCGTGGCACCGAGAAAACCACCAGAGTATGTTGGGGCATTAATATTAACGCAACTTGGAAGGTCAGATAAACTATCGTCAAGGTAGTAAGAGGTGAGCGAACCGAGGGTTGGATGTCTGACTGCCCCCCCCGGCGCGTATCCTGTATGCAGTAAGTAGCGTGCGCGCTCATGATTCCCTTCACGGGAAATCATCGAACGAATGATAGAGAGATGGTGTGCCTGTTCGGCAATCTGAGGGAGATGCTTAGACACTTCGATACCTTCAACGCTCGTCGGAATCGCTGCAAAGGGACCGCCGTTTTTGGTGTCGGGTTTAGGGTCGAACGTGTCTAATTGACTCGCGCCGCCATTCATGAACAGGACGATGCAATGCTCGGCACGTGGCAGAACATCCTCAAGCTCCGCGAGGCTGCTGGAGCCGAAGTGTTGCATCGCGACGAGTCCGAGAAAACTCGTGAGACCGCTCTTGAAAAAGCAGCGTCGCGAGATTTCTTTATGCCATAATTCGGGGGTATCGTATTCTGGCACCCACAATTTTGCGTCCATGTTCACTCTCCTCATCTATTGCATGCACACTATTTTAACA
>VXZL01000516.1 GCA_009845505.1 Candidatus Poribacteria bacterium
GACGCATACTTAAAATTTCGCAACAAGGATCTACCTTATCCGTTGAAAGCTCAACGAATGAAGACATGGCAACCTTGGTGCCATATCTTCGGCACTATCTTGATTTGGAACGCGATGTCCCGAAACTCCTCGCGGAAGTCAATAAAGATGCCTACATCCATCGAACGATCCAGGCACTTTGGGGGATGCACATTCTGAACCAAGAACTTTGGGAAACAATAGCGTCCTTTATTTTATCACAAAATAATAACGTCCCACGGATCCGCGGAATTATTCATAGGCTTTCGGAACGTTACGGTAAGAAACTAAAGATTGGCGAGTATGTGGACTATAGCTTCCCAAACCCGGACGATCTTGCGACAACAACTGAAGAAGAACTCCGCACCTATGGCACTGGTTACCGGGCAAGCTACCTTCAGAACACCGCGCGTGCAGTCATGAGCGGAGAACTCTCACTCGCTGCACTGAAGCAACTGCCATATCTCAAAGCGAAGCAGAAACTAATGGAGCGTAAAGGGATTGGCGAAAAGGTTGCTGATTGCATCTGTCTATTTTCGCTCGGACATCTTGCGGCACTGCCGATCGATGTCTGGATAAAACGCATTTTCGAGACGCTTTATCTACGGAGGCGTGCAACACATCGTGAAATACGCGAATTCGCGTCCAACTATTTCGGTGACAGTGTTGGATACGCACAGCAGTATCTTTTCCACTACGTCCATGAATGCCCGGACTGGGCAAACGCTGAACACCTATCACTGATTGAATTGTAGCATAGCCTGTTAGGCTGTGCATCTTTGTAGCAGAGCCTGTTAGGTTGTGCCTTCTTCGCTATTCGCTATGTGCTGATCGCTATTCGCGGTTCACTGTAGCATAACCTATGTAGGGGTTGGGTTTCCCAACCCGTGCCATCTAAACACTAAGGAGACCCAAATATGACTGAAGCATTGGAACAAAGTATTGTATCACTTCTCGAAGAGCATGTTGAACTTGCAATCTCAACAGTTCAAGAATTAAGAGCAAACAAACTTGAACTTGAAGCTGAAATTGCGAGACTTAACGGCGATGTGATACAACGCGATGCTCACATTCAAGAACTTGAACAGCGGAATAGCCGTCTTGAAGAGGAACTTCATTTAGAACGGTTAGCCATTGCGCAAGAACGCGCCGACGTGCGAGAGCGTCTTGAGGGTTTAATGAATGTCCTTGCCGCATCAAATGAAGCGGTAACGGAAACAAGAACAGCAGTAGAGACAGAAGCAGATACAGGTCCTGAAATCGATTTTACCACCGTCCGGAATGATGCAGACGAAATGTAGAACCTTGATGAGGAATAGTCGCAGGTTCAGAATGCCCTTGGTAACGCCGAGATAATAAACAATTGTGCGTGTCTTAGTTCTCTCTCATTCCTATATTATGAAACCGTATCGGCGAAAATTCGCACGTATCGCCGAACGTTCGGACGTTACCCTACGTGTTATTACACCGACGCGTTGGTATGAAAGCTTCCAAGACATCGTCTTTGAACCAGAACCCGACACACCGTGCGAGGAATTTCCGTGTCCAATCCGTTTCTCTGGCTACGGGAGTCGTTTTTATTACCGTCAGGGTGTGAAGCCTCACTTCCGAGATTTTCAACCCGACATTATCCACTTGGAAGAAGAGGCATGGAGCCTCAACGCGCTACAGACAATTCGTTTGAAACGGAAGTATTGTCCACAGAGCCGTTTTATCTTTCGGACCTCACTCAGTATACCGACCAAACAGCGGTTTGGTATATTGCCGGTATGGATTGAACACCGTGTCTTCCGAGAAACCGATAGAGCCTTTCCGCTCAGTGTAAACGCCGGTAAGATCCTAACCGAACGCGGGTATACTGGAGAACAGACACCCTTCCCAAATGGCGTTGATGTGCGCCATTTTTATAAAATGGATGCCAGCGAACTGCGGAATGCATTGCGACTCAATGACTGTTTTGTCATCGGTTATGTCGGTCGGCTGCTACGAATGAAGGGAATAGACACACTACTCAAGGCACTGGCACACCTCGCGAGTCAAGATGCCACGTCCACCTACAAACTTCTGATTGTCGGACAAGGCGAGGACAAATCCGAATTCCAGAGGGTTGCTGGAACCCTCGGTATCTCTGAACAGGTTGTCTGGATAGATGCAGTACCCCCTGAAGAGGTAGCCGCCTATATTAATTGTATGGATACATTAGTTTTACCCTCGCGGACAACCCCAGGATGGGTCGAATTTTTTGGGAGAGTCCTTATAGAAGGTATGGCATGCGAAGTCCCGGTCATCGGTTCAGATTCTGGCGAAATTCCCCACGTGATTGACGATGCCGGTCTTATTTTTCCAGAGGCAGATGCAAATGCCTTGGCAGAAAGGATACGTCGAATCGCACACGACGCAAATCTTCAGAAGAATCTGATTGGGCGCGGGCTTACTCGCGTCGAAAATTTTACATGGGAGACGATTGCAGAACGGACATATCAGGTATATCAGGAGTTGCTTGGAGAGGCACCGTAGGTTGAGAATAGAGAAACGGGAGCATAAAAAAGTGATGCCCCCGACTGGACTCGAACCAGCATGCCAATTAAGGCACAGGCCCTCAACC
>VXZL01000091.1 GCA_009845505.1 Candidatus Poribacteria bacterium
GTGCATCGGTTGTTACCGGACGGATTTTAGCGGACGCAAAACCGATTGCAAAATCTACTGAAGAAATCGAATAAAGTTTCCTTCACAATGTTTTCACCTGAAGTGCTTGTATATCCATAAAGCCAGCCATATTATGAGGATAAATCCTATAAGCACTCCTCCAAAAACAATGTATAGAAAGGTAAGAAGGTCATCGAACCTCCCCATTATAAGTTCTATCATAACCCAAGTTGCCACTTATTTAGACACATAGAACGCCTCTGGAATGCAAGGGGTTAAACACGCTATTTGTATCAGTTTTATTTAACCAGAAGCAATTCGGGAAATTGAGGTATTGCTTTCACAATAACCGTACTCATTGTTCCACTACCCCAACCTATGAGTCCAACGCCAATAGAAAATCCGGCAAAAATAAGTCCTTTAAGGTAAAGACGGATATCGGATTCTTCGTAGCTATTTACACGAGTTAAACGTGTATTTTCTACATACAAAATAGGTATAATAACAGTCGTCATCGCCACCAGAACAAGTAGCAGATGTGCGTCCGCTGTCCCCTTGATCCAAGTTGCTAATACAGGAGTGGTAGCCAGTCCAGCAAAAATGAAAGCATAAATGGACTCGCTGAGTCGTAAGTGTCTATTGTTGCTTATATGTGTATTTTGTAAGTATAGAACGGGAATGACAATAACGATCACTACTCCCATAACCACCGCCAATATGAGTTGCCATTCCCTTAAAGTGCTATGCGTGAAGAAAGCCAATAAATACGCTACAGCCCCAATACTCAACAATGAAGACACCTTTAGGGCAGATAGGTTCATGAGCTTTTGAGCTTCCCTTGCAAGGCTATAAGAAGAGCAGAATGAAAAAGGTGCGGTCAGCAACCGCACCTTCTACTTTTTTCATTAAATCAATCCTGCTTCCTTAATCGTCTTCCGTAAGGATTCAAGATTCGCAGCGGTCATCGGTGCGAGTGGCAACCGCAATTTTCCGTTGAGTTTGCCCATCAGTTGGAGGGCGGTTTTTGCGGGAATGGGATTCGTTTCAATAAAGAGATCCACCGCCAAAGATAACGTCTTATAGTGGAGTTTACGGGCGAGATCGAGATTGCCTGCATGGAAAGCATTGCACATCTCAGCAACGTCTGCCGGTGCGACGTTTGCGACGACAGAGATAACGCCTTTACCGCCGACAGCCATGATTGGCAGCGTGTTCACATCATCACCGGAGAGCACAACGAAATCATCGGGACATAAGTCGACGACTTCACTGGCGCGCTTGAGTTCACCGGTCGCCTCTTTGAGGGCGACGATATTCGGATGTTCAGCGAGCCGCGCAATCGTCGGTGAAAGGATGTCCGTACCGCAACGCCCCGGAACGTTATAAACGACGATCGGGATGTCCACTGTATCGGCAATCTTCATGTAGTGGGCATACAGCCCATCTTGGGTAGGTTTGTTGTAATAGGGCGTGACAATTAGCGCAGCGTCCGCACCAGCGGCTTTGGCGTGCTGCGTTGCGCGTAGGGTGCGCGTCGTTGAGTTGGAACCCGTCCCGGCGATGACAGGTACTTGCCCATTCACCGTCTCAACTGTAATTTCTATGACCCTATCGTGTTCAGCCTCAGACAGCGCAGGGGATTCACCTGTTGTGCCACACGGGACGATGCCGTGTGTGCCGCCGTCAAGCTGAAATTGAATCAGTTCCTTGAGTTTCGCCTCGTCAAGCGATTCATCGTCCTTAAAGGGTGTGACCAGTGCAACATACGAGCCTTGAAACATGTAAGTAAACCCTCCTTGATGCTTACGGCACAACGGCGTGTGCCTGCTACGATGCTTATGGCAAACGGCGTGTGCCTGCTACTTTTAATAATTCCACGCGTCCGTTGTGAGTTCACCCACGTAGATCACGCGGGCATCGCCTTCAAGATAGACGTTCCGAGCTTCTCCGTTTTCCACGTCAAAATGGATTTTCAAAACCGCACCACTCGCTGTTTTTACATCAACTGGCGATTCCACCTTGCCTAACGTCGCAGCGACAATCGTCGACGCAATCGAGCCAGTCCCACAAGCGAGTGTTTCATCCTCAACACCGCGTTCATACGTCCGAATATCAATTAACGCAGAGGATTGGACTCGGATAAAGTTGGCGTTCGTCCCAGCCGGTTTGAAATCATCGTGATACCGCGTCTGTTGACCGAGATCGAAAACATCCGTGTCCTCTAAGTCCTCCACAAAGAAAACGACGTGCGGCACGCCACTGTTTGCGAAGCCCACGGTGTGCACTCCATCATCCAATTGCAGCGGGACATTGAGTCGGATATCCGTTGGATCGCTCATACGCACTTTAACGTTCTCACCGACGATTTCAGATTCATAAATTCCAGCATTCGTCAGGAATCGCATCTGTTCGGACGCGAGACCGTTTAGGTAGGCAAATTTGGAAATGCAGCGTGCGCCGTTTCCACAAGTCTCTACCTCGCCGCCATCAGCATTGAAGTAGCGCATACGAAAGTCAACGTCGTCCGCTTTTTCAACGAGAAGCACGCCGTCAGCACCGACTGACATGCGGCGTTGACAGAGTTTCGTCACAAAATTTGTATCGGTGCTATCTACAATC
>VXZL01000394.1 GCA_009845505.1 Candidatus Poribacteria bacterium
ATATAGACGTGAACATGTATTTAACTTAACGGTATATTTTTTCAGGCGATCTGGGTTAAAAATGTTACACTGGTGTAACATTTTGTGTGTGGCGTGTAACGTTAGAGAACCCAGTCACCGTAAGGGTTTATTGACGTTTAATTTTCTTTTGTGAAAAAAATAATTTGGCGAAAAGTGTAACATTTTTTGTCGCTATTGGCTGTCGGTAGTCAGTAAGAAACTTATATAATTGCTGAAAATGTTAGGTCGGTTTCGGCACCGACGTTTTGGAGATTGATATACTATTGACCTCTTTGGAAAATCTTATGATATATTATACTATTTTTACCAACTGATGTCAAGTTAAAATGGGTTGTGGGTTGTCTGAATCGCGGATTTTCACGGATTACACGGATGACGCGGATTGTCCATCTTTACAATAGTCCGACTTAAAAGGTATGTCACCTATTTCTATCTTATGAACTTCAACACCCAGCTTTATCAATCAATTCGCTCGGACGTGTTGATAGATATTCTGCTATTTCAAGATTCATCCGATCGATTTCGGCAAGAAACCCACCTGCAGACAACTTATAATTGTGTGGATTGGTTTCAACCTCTTGAAGTTTTTGAACTTGTTTTTGAAAACGCTCAATGCGATCCAGTGTTGCTTCAAGTTCTTGATTGTTCTGAATCATTATAGGCTTCCACGTTTTCACTCCAGCGGAGTGGTATGTCTATAGCAGGCGTATGGTCCTCAGACTTCCGCTCCAGCGGAGCGGTATGTGGTTAATCCAATTAATTTTCAGGTTTTGTTGAGGATGAGCCGGGCAAAACCGCCCGAACCACTTGCTGAATTGGATTCGCGCTCTCAGATCCCTTCGTTTTAGCGGACAAATAACCACTCTGATTCGCATCAAAGATAGCATTCGTTGCAGCTAATAATACTGCATCCCGCGTTTCTCGGTTATCTCCTGCTGATTCAACAAAGTCATCAAAGGTGTCCAGAGCATTCTGACGATGGCGATTGACAACCTCTAAATGTTTCTGAGCTGTATAATTCTTATGAGAACGGTTGAGGACAAAATAAATCAGAGTAAGCAAGAATCCTTTCGTAAAAACATTTTGCAAAACTCCTATCAACTCAGTTCCTCCAAGTCTTAAAGACTCAAATAACCAATAGAAAACAACACCGAATGCCACAATCAGCACACCTGTTGCAATAAGCCATCCCTGCGATACCCTTCTATGTTCGTCAGCTTGCTTGGCAAAGATTTTTCTATGTTTTGAGACCGTTTCCTTTGCGAGCTCGTCTTCAAATTTATTTTTTAGTTCAGCAAACTCCCTTTGCCTTGTGGCCTCATTTTGCTCTGCTTCTTCGCGGGTCTTTTGCGATTCGTCAGTTACCTCTTTAAGTTTTTCCACAGCATCGGCAACAGTAGTATTGACCTTGGTTTCGAGTTGCGCTGCCAGTTGATTTTCAAGCTGTTCTGCTTTTTTCGCCTTCAAATAAGTTACAGTCTGCTGCAATTGTTGTTGAATCTGATCACAAAGGGTAAAAGTTTTCTTTACAACCTCCTTATATCGCTCTTGAGAAGCGTTAGAATCAAAATAGTGAACCATGTCCAATATCTTAAGAAACTCATTTAAGTTCGTCCGAATTTCTTGTTGAAGGTTGTTGTCTAACTGACCAACAGCCCATTCGCTTGGAGCGGTTAGAATTTCTTGAAACATTTCATACACAGTTAGGAGATTAGGAAGGACAATATCAAAACTAAGGTTCCTTACGGACAAATCGGAGCGTTATAATCCTTCTACATCATATCCATCCAAAACTGATTTAAATTCCATTATCAACCAATCAACAAACCCTTGAGCTGTTGCATAAACTTCCTGATTCAAATTCGGTCTTGGGTAACCTCTCGTGCTCGAATCTTGTGTTTCCTCTGATACTGCAATTTCCGTATTACTACTTATATCAAGATGATAAATCTTCTCGTGTCCCAAGTCTACTAACCACCAACTTTCGTTCTCATGGCCTTTTTTCCAAATCAGTAGGCTTTCAGATATCAAACGTCTCTCTGCTAATTCAGTGCGTAGATCAACTAAGTTTGGTTGCCTTAGAGCTTTGTCAAAAGACTCCGGTTTCCAACTAAAAAGTAGATTTCTCTCTGCCATAAAATCCTCCGCAATGTAGATTACAAGATTCTATCATGCTAGTTCAAATCGGATCAAACAGCACTATAAACATATCGCTCCGCTGGAGCGTAATCCGTGATAATCCGCGATTCAGACAATTTATTTAACCGATTTCCCCTTCAAACTTCTCGCTTTGGGTAAACGCGATTTTACCAAATTCACAGCCGATTCAGACACACTATCTTGCTTAGTCTCGCGTAAGATCAAAGGGATTAAAAAGAGGTAGGTTGAAAGTGTGGCGATGACATATCCTCGCGATGCTGTTCCAGGCATTCCTTTGTTTGCACTTTCATTTTCTGGAAAAACTCGCGTTCATTATCCCGAACGTACCGCCAAGACTGAGGGACGACGAAGTTTGGAAACTGATTCCTTAATATGTTTAAATTAAGGGATTTTGGGAATTCCCAACCTCTTTAAA
>VXZL01000506.1:0-502 GCA_009845505.1 Candidatus Poribacteria bacterium
GAAGCCGTCGCCGCACATCTGAATCATTAGCGAGACATCCCAGAGAAAGGACGTGACGGTGCGTTGCGTCCTTTCGCCCATATTGAGCAAACACCCCTAAACCAACGATTTACCTCTCGCCCTACGTACACAACACGGAGAAACCGAGGTTTCCTTTGATCTGCTTGTACCATCACGAGTTGCCGGTCAAAGCGATCGTCTGCGGCTTGAATCGTTCGGAAGGGACAATCAAAACACATCTGTGAAACGCACGCCTCCAACTCCAAGAGGACTTGACATCTTACCTAAAAAATCAAGACGCGCCTTGAATTGCGCGAAATACGAGAAAACAGCGTGAAAACGGACAAAACAACAAGACACTTATCCGTTGACAAAAACGAAAGCGTCTGGTAAGGTATTACCATGTTTTAGGTTTTTTCTTAGTGATGTCTGAAGCTTTCTGGAGGGCGAGAGATGGCAGAACGTTTAGCAATAGATGGTGGAACCCCCGTTATCGCAGAAC
>VXZL01000506.1:512-2591 GCA_009845505.1 Candidatus Poribacteria bacterium
CGGTCCGAGTGTCATAGATCAACGTGAGATTGATGCTGTGACCGAGGTCTTACAAAGTGGGAAGCTTTTTCGGTTCGTTGAGGATTCAAATGTAGCGAATTTTGAAAAGGAAGCAGCGGCGCACCTCGGTGCCAAACACGCCTTGATGGTGAACTCAGGGACCTCGGCGATCGTCTGTGCACTCACCGGTGTTGGTATCGGCCCCGGGGATGAGGTGATTCTGCCCGGCTATACCTTTATCGCAACTGCTGCAGCCATTGTTGGGGTGGGTGCGATTCCGGTGATAGCGGAAATTGACGATTCACTTGGTTTAGATGTCGCTGATGTGGAACGGAAAATCACGCCGCATACCAAAGCCATTTTACCGGTGCACATGCAAGGTGTACCGTGTCGGCTTGAAGCGATTGTCGAACTCGCCAAGAAGCATAATCTCTTGGTCGTTGAAGATTGCTGTCAATGCGTTGGCGGACAGTATAAAGGGAAATACGCAGGCACGTGGAGCGACGCAGGGGCATGGAGCCTCAACTACTACAAGGTAATCTCTTGTGGGGAGGGCGGTCTTGTCTTTACTGATGACTACGATGTCTATGAGCGCGCGGCGTTCGCGGCGGAACCCGGTCTGCCGATGTGGATGAGCGATTCTGAGTGGCAGAATAAACCGTTTTCGCGACAGTGCTACCGAACCAGCGAAATATTAGGTGCGATTGCACGTGTACAACTCTCAAAGTTGGAAGGCATCTTGGCACATACACGCCGACTCAAAAAGGCGTTCATCGCCGAACTCGCCGAGACGCCGAAGGGCTACATCCGACAACATGTCGATGATCCGAGTGGGGAGTGTGGTATCAGTGCCGCGATTATTGTGAAAGATGTGGAACTTGCCAAAAAGTACGCCGATGCGCTCAAGGCGGAGGGACTCAACGCTGGCACGGCTTACAATGAAGGCTTCCCGGATCGCCATATTTATACGTATTGGGATTCAATTCTGTTCAAACATTCACCGGATGCATCAGGGTATCCGTGGAAAGATCCGCGCTACAAAGGCGATGTCGAGTACTCGCGGGATATGTGTCCGCAGACACTATCCATCCTCGGTCGCGCGCTACGGTTCGGATTCAACGTCAACATGCAGGAAGAGCACGCTCGACTGATGGCAGCTGCTATCAATAAGGTCGATGACGCGCTCGGATAGTAGAGAGTCTATTTTGGTGAGTTTGGGATGACATAGGTGCGCCGACCGATTTCAGTGAAACCGAGTTTTTGCGCGACACGGAGCGAAGCGTGGTTGTCTTCACCGCAACTCCAAGCCGGTACTTTGCCTTTCGCTTGAATTTCTTGTGCAACGAGGGAGGCAGCAGCCGTGGAAAATCCTTTTTTCCGCCACGCCTCCAGTGTAGAGACCCCAATGTCGGCATGTAGGTCGGTCTCGGCGTAAGTATGCGCGATAGCGACGATGTTGCCGTCTACAACGGCTCCAGCGGCGATGCCATATGTTATCATCGCTGCGTGTGTTTTGTAGCCGTTGCCTTGGATTTCCGCAGGTGCTTTCGACAGACGCTCGACATCTTCTAATGTCAAAAGGCGTACCTCGTGGGAGGGGTTTGGAACCCCAAGGCAATGGACAGGTGCTAAGAGTGCGTGGCAGACATCGCCGTAATAACGGACGGGTGTGCCCAGGTCGGCTTCAATAAGTGCACCGAGGGGTTCAGCGCACGCCGACTCTACGTTGACACAACCCCAACCGTCAGTGGCTTTTAGCAGTTGCCACAATGTGTCAGCATCGCTCCCAAAACCACACGGCTCATCCGGACAATACGCATCGAAAACGAGTGCTGCTGTGACGTTTGATAATGTGCCAGCGATGTAGGCATCGCACATTCCCTGCTGTAAGCGAGACGCGGAGATAACCGTCATCGGTGTATCACCAATGACCTCAGCCAGTGTAAGACATTCTTGGGACGTAAGTTTAGTCATTGTAATAGTTGTTGGTTATTAGTTGTCGGTTGTCAGTAACTCGTTTTAGGTATTGCAATCGTTCTCAACTGCCACAGGTCCTACTGAAAGTTAATAGCCATTAAG
>VXZL01000641.1 GCA_009845505.1 Candidatus Poribacteria bacterium
GTTCAATAATACCCAACGGGGTTAAATCGAAATGCGTGTTAACAATTTTGGTAAGAGTTTCATCATCACCTGTGCCAAAAGTATCCACCATAACAGAGAGCGGATCTTTTCTCCCAATCGCATAAGCGATTTGAATTTCACAGCGCTCGGCGTGTCCAGCAGCAACAAGATTTTTAGCAACGTGTCGCGCTGCATAAGTCGCACTTCGATCTACTTTGGTCGGATCCTTTCCAGAGAGCGCACCCCCACCGTGCCGCCCCATGCCGCCATACGTATCGACAATAATTTTTCGACCAGTCAACCCGGCATCACCTTGCGGTCCCCCTGTTACAAAACGTCCAGTTGGATTGATATGGTATTTAATGTCCGCACTTCGGAGATTGTCAGGAATAATTTTTTTGATAACCTCTTCAATAATTGATTCTTGGAGATGGGTGTCCACAACATCAGGGTCGTGCTGTGAAGAAATCACAACTGCAGTAACAGCCTTAGGTTTGCTATCTGCGTATTCAACAGTTACTTGCGATTTTCCGTCGGGACGAATAAAGGGAAGGATGCCATCCTTACGAACTTTTGCCAAGCGTCGCGTTAATTGGTGAGCGAGCGTAATAGGCAATGGCATTAATTCGGGTGTTTCGGTGCATGCGTATCCAAACATCAAGCCCTGGTCACCCGCTCCACCTGGGTTCACACCCATTGCAATATCGGGAGACTGCTTATCAATGATGCTCAACACAGCACTGCGTTCAGCATCAAAACCGTATTCGATATCGGTGTACCCGATATCGGCAAGTACACGTCGGGCAATTTGCTTATCGTCGTAGTTTGCAGTTGTCGTAATTTCGCCAGTGATAACAGCCAGTCCGGTTGTAACCAAAGTCTCGCAGCCGACTCTACCCATTGGATCGGTTGCAAGTATAGCATCAAGCACCGCATCAGAGATCTGGTCTGCGATTTTGTCCGGGTGTCCTTCAGTGACAGATTCGGACGTAAACAGAAAATTTTTGCTCAATTCCGGGTCTCCCAGTCTATATACGTATCTCTACACCTTATCACAGTTCCTAAGCTTTTAGCATAAGAAACGGAAGGGTGGGTACGCGGCCCCACCCTATAAATAAAATGACAAAAACGTGCATGCACAAAGACCTTTCCTACTTCTAAATGTAGACATTTCTGTAGCAAGGTTTCGTTTGCACTTCCGTTTCTACGCCCAAAGCGTAATCTGATCCAAGGAGAAGATACAAAGGAAGTTAATTCTCGGAGTTCTCAGTGTCTGTAGAACTCTCAACGTTCTCAGGATTTTCAACGCTTTCGGAACTCTCAGCGTTCTCAGAACTCTCAAGATTTGATCTACCCATTTCCTCTTTAAGCAGCGTCCCTAATGTCGTGACAGTTTCCTCGTGTGCTGGCATTTGGCGTCGCGATGGCCGTTCCCGTCGTGAGCGAGACGGTTGCTCAGACCGCCTTTCACTTCCAGTTGATCGCTCCTCTTCAGGGGCTGATGCGCGCTCTTGCTCAGCAACGAGTGCTTTCAGGCTAAGCCCAATACGCCGTTCCTTTGGAAATAGGTTAATCACTTTTAAGTCCAACTCGTCTCCGACGGAAACAACCTCTTCCGGCTTTTCAATCCGCCGATCTGCAAGTTCAGAGATATGAATTAGGCCCTCTATGCCCTCCTCAAGTTTTGTGAACGCCCCGAAGCTGGTAAGATTGACGATTGTGCCTCGAACTGTAGAGCCGACTTTATATTTCTCTGGGACTTCCTCCCAAGGATCCGGCTGCGTCTGCTTGAGTCCCAACGAGACCCGGCGTTCAGCAGCATCAATTTGTAGCACAACCACCTCAATTTCACTACCTTCTTTAAGAGCCTCGTTTGCTGCACCACGTTTCGTCCACGAGAGATCCGAGGTATGAATTAAGCCGTCGATTCCTGGTTCAATTTCAACAAACACACCAAAATTTGTTAAATTCCGGACACGTCCGGTAATTTTGCTGCCTACGGGGGCACGCTCCTCTAAAAGCTCCCAAGGATTCTGTTGTAGCTGCTTGAGTCCAAGTGAGATGCGTTTATCTTCTCTTGAAATTTCAAGCACGACCGCTTCAATCTCATCGCCTTTGTTGACGATCCTCGATGGTGCTACGTTGCGGCGCGTCCATGCCATTTCAGAGACATGAATCAGACCCTCTACGCCCTCTTCAAGTTGCAAAAATGCCCCATAGTTGACAATATTCACAACCACCCCGCGAACCGTAGAGCCAATTGGGTACTTCTCCTCAATATTTTCCCATGGATCCTGCGTTTTTTGTTTCAAGCCCAACGAGATTTTCTCGTTTTCTGGATTGATACCGATGACCTGAACTTCAATCTCTTCACCAACTGAAACAACATCAGAAGGGTGATGGATGCGTCTCCAGGCCATATCCGTTTTATGGAGTAACCCGTCAACACCGCCTAAATCCACAAAGGCACCAAAAGCGGTAATATTCTTCACCACGCCCTTGATCAGTTGCCCCTCCTCAAGCGTGCTGAGAACTGCCGAACGCTTTTGTGCCAGTTCCGCCTCTAAGCACGCACGACGAGATAAAACGA
>VXZL01000034.1 GCA_009845505.1 Candidatus Poribacteria bacterium
TATTTATCCAAGCCGACAGATGAAGTAATCGCGGCACTCGCTGCGCTGGAAGGGGATATCCTCATCCTCGGTGTCGGGGGCAAGATGGGACCGACACTCGCGAA
This sequence comes from Candidatus Poribacteria bacterium, assembly GCA_009845505.1. GTDB lineage: Bacteria > Poribacteria > WGA-4E > WGA-4E > WGA-3G > WGA-3G. The sequence continues at coordinate 105 of VXZL01000034.1, forward strand.
ACAGGCGAAACGCGCCATCGACGCTGCAGGTATCACCAAAAGAGTGATTGGGGTCTCCCGTTTTTCGACATCCGGCGTACAAGAAAACTTACAAGCAGCGGGTATTGAAACGATTGCCGCCGATTTACTCTCAGAAAACAGTCTGCAAAACCTACCTAACATCGAAAATGTGATTCTAATGGCAGGTAGGAAATTCGGCTCTATAGGCAATGAAAGTCTGACGTGGGCGATGAACGGCTATATGCCGGGACGTGTAGCGGATAAGTTTCGCAACTCCCGGTTGGTCATTTTCTCAACAGGGAACGTCTATCCGCTGACCCCGGTCTCTTACGGCGGTGCCACTGAGAATTCACCTATTGCTCCGATTGGTGAATACGCGCAATCGTGTCTGAGCCGTGAGCGGGTATGCACCCACTTCTCATCGCAATTCGGTACGCCGATGGTAATTTTGCGACTGAACTATGCCATAGACCTCCGCTACGGGATACTACTGGACATCGCTGAAAAAGTTTATGCAGAAGAACCAATCTCCTTGGAAATGGGAAATGTGAACATAATCTGGCAAGGCGATGCGAATGCGGTTGCCCTACGGGCTTTTGCGCACTGTCAAAGCCCACCGTTGATTCTCAATGTGACGGGTCCAGAGACTGTTTCTGTCCGATACCTTGCGTCATGTTTCGGAACACTCTTTAGCAAATCGCTGCGTTTTGACGGTGAAGAGGCAGAAACTGCCCTGTTGAGCAACGCCTCTCAGTGTCATCAACGGTTCGGCTACCCTCGTGTCTCCTTAGGACAGATGATTGAATGGGTATCAGAATGGGTCAGGATAGGCGGCACCACGCTTCACAAACCGACCCATTTTGAGGTACGCGACGGGAAATTCTGAAGTGGGTGGTGAGTCGTGGGTAGTGGGTAGTGAGTCAAGAGAGGTCTCTTTAACCCAGAACCCTCATAAAAAACATAGACAAAAAATGCGAATTTTGTTAGTATGTCAGAGTAGTCTTTTTTTCACGTTTGTACTTTTAACCGATAGTGCTTTGTGCCAACCACAACCGCCCCTAACGATCGCTTTCGCCTCGGATGTGAGCGGTGACTGGGAAATCTATCTGACAGACACCGCCGGGAAGCAGCCTGTGAATCTTACACGCAACCCTGCGGCGGACTACTATCCAACGTGGGCACCTGACGGCACGCAGATCGCATTTTTTTCACGGCGAGACGGAAATCATGAGATTTACGTGATGCAGGCTGATGGCAACGACCAGCACCGATTAACACATCACCCCGGGACGGATAAAGCACCAGCGTGGGCACCCGACGGTAAACGCCTCGCTTTCACATCAAATCGCGGCGGGCATTTCGACATCTACTTGCTTGATCTTCATAACGATGAGGTCATCCAACTTACGCAAAATGCCTTTGAAGATGAGATTCCAGCGTGGGCACCCGATGGAAACAGTCTCGCTTTCCACTCAAAGCGGGAATTCAATTGGGATATATACGTCGTTGATGTCCATACCGGAGTTGAACGGCGGTTGACGGATCAACCGTTGATGGACACTTATCCGGCTTGGGCACCTGACGGCACACGGATTGTATACGCCGCCATGCACCAAGAGGCAGAACTCGCCGATTTTGACTTGTATATTATGGACGCAGTGAACGGTGAAAATAAGGAAGCTTTGACCGATACACCCACAGATGAAGCCGTTCCTGCTTATGCACCTGATGGAGATACTATCGCTTTTCAATTTGAAAAAGACGGCAGGTGGGTTATCCATCTCATACGTGCTGATGGTAGCGAACGCCGTGAATTAATTAACAACGGTGCATGGGCAACACAACCGAAATGGTATAGCGGTCCAGATGCACTATCAATAGAACCTTCAGGATTACAAATTCAACAATGGGGCAAAATCCGAACCCCATAACAAAATGGCTGTCAGTCATCAGGGCGTTCGCTACGCTCACTGTCAGTGGTCAGTAGTCAGTTAGAGATCGTTATCGGTATTAGTAGAAATTTCTGTAAACACCACAACGCCTTACTGATTGCTGAAAGCGCAGTGCTCTGATGGCTGAGTGCTACAATAAAAGGAGATACGTTTTATGCGTTTCACAACTTTAGTATTAGGTATGCTCTTCATATTCGGATTACTGCTAACAAGCGGTATCAGTTACGGCTATGAGCGGGCAATTGAGGCAGAAATGGCGGATGCCATCGAAGCACCAATGATAATCGACGACGATGCCGATGCTTCAGGGGGCCAGTTTATATGGATGGAAGGACCTCCATTGGCTGGTGGCGGTGGTGAAGGTTGGGCAGAATACATCCTGCCTATCCCAGAAGCCGGCACTTACGCACTCTGGGGCAAGGTCATCGCATGGGACGGTAACAGTGATTCCTTCTGGGTCACGTGGCAACCCGCCGATCCAGACGAAAACGCTCAAGAGACTCAAAACACTGAGTTCCGCTGGGGTGTTGGCCAAGGTGAAGAATGGCACTGGGACCGTATTAACCACTGGTTAGACGGCGGAACATTTGAACGGGAATGGGAATTGGAGGCAGGCGAAACAACACTCCGTATCGCAGTTCGGGAAGATGCGACAATGTTGGATGTAATTTTCATCACCGACAATCTTTCTGAAGATGAAGCGGAAGCAGGTCCCCGCGACCCGATTCCATCAGATTCCTTAGTCCCGGTTGAACCGCAAGATAAACTCACTACAACCTGGGGTAAACTCAAAGCAGCAAGATAGGTAATAGCAGTCAGGGCGTTCCGTTCCACTTCACTCTCAGCGATCAGCGGTCAGTAACTCGTTTGTGGCAATAATTGAACGTTTGTCATACCCACAACATCCTGCTGACTGCTGAGAGAGTTGTGTAGCAACGCGCCCTGACCGCTGACTACTATACAAAGAAAGGAGGTTTGCGATGAGACACAGTATAATTTTCATGCTGGTTATATTAACAACATTCTTATATGGAACAGCAAGACTTGGCGCAGAGGTTGAGATTGCTCTCGAAGCGGAACTCGCAAATGAGATGGTAGAACCTATGATTATTGCAGAGGATAAACTTGCCTCTGATGGGAAATTTATCTGGATGGAAGGCGCACCGGTAGCCGGTGGCGGTGGCACAGGTCATGCTGATTTTATCATTAATATTCCGGAACCGGGGGACTATGCTCTCTGGGGGCATGTCATCGCATGGGATGGCAACAGTGATTCCTTTTGGGTAACATGGCAACCCGCCGATCCAGACGAAGATGCCCAACAGACACAGAATACAGAGTTTCGGTGGGGCGTTGGTCAAGGTGCCGCGTGGCACTGGGACCGTATCAACCACTGGTTAGATGGCGGAACATTTGATCGAGAGTGGGAATTCGACAAAAAGGGTGAGACGCTTTTACGGATCGCTGTCCGGGAAGACGCTACGATGATCGATGCAATCTTCGTGACAACTAACGTGAAAGCGACAGCCCCAGATCAAGCGAACGTTCGGCTCCCAAACGATAGAGACCGGAAGATACAAGTTGAGGGGCTTGCTGTAAGTGCAAAAGGCAAAGCCGCGACCACCTGGGGGACCCTAAAACGGGCGTATCAATAAGAAATGGTGGCATGAACTTGCATGTGCAGGTCTTACTACGAATATTCGCTCGATGCCCGGATTGCAGGTCAGCGTAAGGCATAGATTTGATGAACCGGTTGTTTTGAAACAGATAACACTGTTCCCGGTAATAATCAATACGCCATAAATCGAATCCGCGTTCAAACTGAACAACACGCTCAGGTGGGCCAAGATGGAGTCGTAGTTTCTCCACTGCCCGCCTGTCTCGCTTAATAAGGGTATGCGTTGCATACGCAAGTCCCGACAGAATCCCAGCCAACGCAATTTTCCCTCTTAATTTAACCGAAATACTCTCCGCAGCCGGTGTCAACCCCCACATTAGAGAGAAAATAAGGGCGAAAGCGCACATCTCTTTTTTTTTCTCAGAGAAAATTTGACATAAACTTCGCATTTTTGTCTTAACCTTGACAAAAAGAATAGTTTTGGGGTATCTTAATAGGAACGATTAAAAATTGACTTGGAGCGTGATAAAAAGATGACTGTTATGCGTTCTAACGGAGAAACCCCTCAAGCAACAGATACACCTGATTGTACAACCGACCTCAGTGTTGAGGACGTTAAGCAAGAGTTATACAAGCGACACCATCCGAGTTTAACGTTTCTCGATATAGAGGCGCATGCCAAGACCATCCACAGAATACGCACATTAAAGCAGAAGCACGACGTTGTGATGCTCGGTCACAACTATATGGAACCGCTCGTCTTCGGATTGTCCGAAAAAGAGGAACAGGGCGATTCACTCGGCTTGAGTATGTACGCAGCAAAAACGGAAGCACCTTATTTAGTCTTCAACGGTGTACCGTTTATGGCAGAAACAGCGAAAATCTTAAGCCCCGACAAGACGGTGTTAGTTGCAGATAAAACAGCAGGATGCTCACTCGCCGATAACTTCGGTGCGGAAGATGTCAGGGAGTTGAAAAACCTCTATCCCGGTGCACCAGTGATGATCTATGTGAACAGTTACGCCGATGCGAAAGCGGAATCGGATATCTGTTGTACATCGGCAAACGCAGCACACATCGCAAAAACGTTACCCGGGGACACAGTAATTTTTGTGCCGGACATCTTTTTCGCGCAAAATTTAGAGGAAGAGTTGAAAGACGAGAAAAAGGTTGTCTATCCGGGTAAAGATAATACTGCGCGCGGCGCAGTCTGTGAAGTTCATGAAAGATTCACACTCACCGACCTTCTAAGTATCCGCGAATCCTTTGAAATTCCGAAAGGACATCCCAGTCGCAAACTCTATGCACACTGGGAATGCCGCCCGAATGTTTTACAAGAAGCGGATTTTTACGGCAGTACAAGTCAGATTATGAAGGACATTGCGGCGCGTGTGGCAGCGAATCAGTTGGAACGTGCTTTTGTCGCCTCGGAGTGTGAATTAACCTCGAACCTGGCACAAGAGTTCCCAGCCGTCCAATTCTGGACAGCCTGTTCCGTCCGATGTTCACACATGGCAAAGGTGAGTTTGGGCAAGATTGCAAATATTCTGGAAGCGATTGATCAGAGCGATGACCTCAGCGAATATGAGGTTACACTCAGCTCTGAAGTTATCGACAAAGCCCGCGCACCGATTGAGCGAATGCTTGAAGCGAGTGTTTAATAGCCGTCAGCCATCAGGTCGCTACGCTTTCAGCCGTCAGTTAAGTCGTGTGGCAGTTGCGGACGTTTTCGCTCGCCACAAACGAGTTACTGACAACTGAAAGCGAACGTAGTGAGCGTGCTGACGGCTGACTGCTACTAAAACCTTGTAATAAAAGAGACGCGATGTGCATTACCGAGATAAGCGTCTGGTACGAAAGCGTAGTCGAATTGAAAATCAATATTCGCTAAGGCATCCTCACCGCTGCGTCGGACACCAACGCCGAGTGACAACCCGTCACTCGGATTTTCGTTTAAGCCCATACGGTAGCCGATACGCGCCGCCACACTGCCATAGAACCAGCGTTCTGCCCCAACGTGAAAACTTGGGTTTGCATCAATGAGTGGGAGGTGTGCATCGGCAACGAGAGCCCATATTTCACGTTCAGGCATCGATTCCTCCGACTCCTGCCAAGCTCTATAAGCCAGACCTGCACGGAGTGCCATCGGCAAATTCTCCGCTCCATCTAAGACCCCAGCATTTTGGACAGCAACGCCGATACCAAGATGATTGTCAAGGAGCCGCAGAATTAAACCGACATCAGCGGCAGCACCGTAGGCGTTTTGAATATCCAGTTGCTCTGAAATTATCTTCGCCGTACCACCGATAGATATGGCTGTACCAAGCGGATAAGCGACAGATAAACCTGTAGCGAATCCACCGACAGTTACCGTGCTATCTGGGTCTTCCGTTGGTCCTTGTCGACGCTCAATTTCCGTGAAACTGCCGAGGAAACTTGCACCCCAGACGAATCCGTTGACCCGTTGTGCGTACCCGATAGACTGATTGTTAATATCAGCGAACGAAAAGTGCTGCATTGCCGTCAATTCTTGGTCATGAACGGCGGTTAAGCCTGCAGGATTCCAAAAGATGGTATTAACATCGTTCGCAAGTCCTGCAAATGCCCCACCCATCCCGACAGGACGACTCCCGCCTTCAATCTTGAGGAAAGCGGCACCTACAGTCCCGGCTCCGTCGTGGATATTAACTGCGCTGGCAGTTGAGACACCTGCGGTTATTATGAGAAGCACCATTACATTGTACCGCCAAGCCCACACGCGGCTTGCGAAAACGGCTCCCCTTTTCTCCATTATAAATTCTCCTTTTTCGCTATTGGCTATTCGCGGTTCGCGGTTCGCGAAGAGCGGTCTGCGGTTCTCCCTGACAACTATTCCACAACAAGCACTTTGCCGACAGCGTTTGCGCTATTTCCAGCTGCGTTGATCGCTTCTAACCGGAAGATATAGAGCCCTCGTGCGACTTGGTTCCCCGCCTGGTTCTCCAAATTCCATTTCACCAATTGGTCGTTCCGTTGCCCTGATACAACATCCGGATAGGTCTGCGAGAGGATCATATCCCCACTCCAATCATAGATACTCAAGGTAAGTTCAACAGTCTCTCCGAGTGGTACGTTAACATCAAAGGAAAAGAATGCGACATCACCTCTGGAGATCCTGAGTGGATTTGGCCATCCAAACGTCGGTTCTCGGAATGTCAGAGATACCGACATGGTATATTCTCCGATGTCGTAAACCTCGTAATTGCCTGCATTGTCAGTAACGCGAACATCCAAGTCATATTCACCAGAGCGTGTTGGTAGGAAATCAATAGACCAGATGCTCCACGGCTCCTGTTCAGCGTTGCTATCATCAACAGCAGGGACCGGGTCAATGGGTTGATTATCGGGACCAATCCCGACGATTTCAACAAGCCAGACCCCAGATGCTGGAACAGAGATTTCGCTATCCCCGACGCGTTGTGTGCCGGTTGGGTCAGAGGCTGTCCCTTCCAAAGGCAGTGCTGCATCGGTGAGTTCAGTCTCACCGCCATCACTTGTTACAGCAGCAGTAGGCACCGTCGTTTCATAAAGAAATTCCGTTGTAATAGAATCGGTGGGTGCGAATCCGAGGAGTTCAGAGTCGTTTCCGACACTAATAACTGTAATTTGATAAATCCCTTGGGCTGTTAAACCATCGGATTTGAAGAGGAGCGTATCAATACCATTTTGTTGTGTGTTTCCCGAAAGTTCAGCACCATCAGGTCCCCTGACGACAATTCTTGACTGAGCGAGGTTAACACCTAAGCCCGTGTCAAACATGTTCGCTTGTATGACGACCCCACCCGTCGTAGAAACGGCTGTCGGATAATCTATTGCATCAATATCAACGAGGAGTGGCGCATCATTGAGAAGCAAGGCACCTGCATCAATCATCGGTGGGCTGGTGTCGTAGGTAAAGACTTTTTCATAAGACACATCCCCGTTCCCTGCCTGATCTTTGGGGGTAACCGTCACTCGGTATTCACCATCAGCCGACCCGTTGTCTGCGAGGGGCACAGCAAGTACGAAACGGAGCGTGGCTTGGTTGTCATCCTCAACGCGTCCGTCAATTTTGGTTGGGTTGGGTGAAACGCGTTCAAGAACGAGCCACTCTTCATCAACGTTTTCCCAATCAATTCCCGACTGTTCGTCGGTAGGGTTAACCTGAATCTCCGTCAAGGAGTTATTCTCGCCAGGAGAGGCAACAAGGAGGCTAATCGCTTCAGGCTCAACTTCGGGAACTTCTGTATCATGAGTGAAGGTGAGGAACTGAACATCCCCAATTCGTCCAGATCCACTGATGGGTGTAAACTCGATGGTATAGATCCCGTCGTCAGACCCGTCTACAGCGAGTGGACGGACGAGGTTATAAATCAACCGGTCAGTCTCACGGACTTGTTGTCCAGCAACGACTTGATTTGAAGCATTCAGCAATCGAAGCGTCGAGAGATGGTTCTCATCATCATTTTCAATTGTCACTTCTATACGATCAATTTCTTCGTTGCTAAACGCCTCATCCGATGGTGCTGTTGTTGGCGATGTTGAAACAAGCGTGGGCAAACGCCTCGAAAGTTGGAAACTGCGCTCAAAGACGGTCGCGCTTCCGTTACCCGCCCGGTCAACGGCTTGTACGCGAATGATGTAGCGTCCATCCTCAATGAGTTGATTGGTATTCAGCGTTAACTGTGTTGCTGCGTTACTAACAAGTTCACCCGATATTTGTGCGCCATTCGGGTCAATTAGCGTCAACGTAGTCGCTGCCCAGTCTATATCACTCCCACCCTCATCGTTAAGGGTTATCAGTATCTGTGTACGATCCTCGGTAACGAGAGCACCATCTGCGGGGACAGTACTCACCAAGGTCGGTGCTTGCGTATCGTAGACAATGAGATGTTCAATGCTGAACGTATTCCCGGATTTATCCGCTAACTCAACACGGACGGTATACTCTCCATCCATACTCCCATTACGGGACAAGGGTTCATCGAGCGTGAGATAGATCTCGCTGCTGGTATCATTCGTGAGTTGCGCCGGTACTGGGTTTCCACTCGCATCAAGCAGGCTAACTTTCTGCTCCGACAATTCGAGATCCGCGGGACCAACATCTTCGACGCTGAAGTGAAACTGTGTTAAGTTGTCGCTGATATATGAGACAGGCTGACTTAAGTCAACAGGATCCGCAAAAGTTATCTGCGGTTCCTGGGTATCATAGACAAACTCACGATAGACGGTGTTTCCCTGCCTTCCAGCCTTGTCAATGGGTACGACAAACACGCTGTATCTTCCATCCGTGCTTCCGTCAGAGGTAAAGGCTGCGGGTTCCCAACCAATCAAACTCTCACCATCAGAACCGAGAAGTCCCGGAACAAGTGCGCCATCTGGAGTTTGCACTTGGATGAGTGAACCCTGACTACCGAAATCTAATCCCGTTTCCGTTGGATCGAGGAGCGCAGCAATTATAGCCATATTGCTGGCATTGACATAAGCGACCCCTTCCTCCTGCCCACCTATAATAACCCTATCAATACTCGGCAACGGTATATCAATGATGAATTCATAATTCGCTGCACCCGATGCCGTATTACCGGCTATATCCTGAGGGGTCACAGACAAGGTGTATGAACCAATTTGCGTCAATTCTAAGAAATCCACAACAACCTTAGAAATACCATCATCTTCTAACGTGAGTAGAATTGCTGCTTCATCAGGACCGATCAACTCAATCACCGTATTCGAGAAATCAACTTCCGTCAACTCTTCAAACGCAAGCGTGATACTACTAATAGACGCCAAAAACTCAGTCGTTCGATCTGGCACAAGTGCCACCGGCGGATCGGTATTTACCAGAACCGAGGTTAAACGAGGGGCCTTGGAATCATAAACAAATACGTACGCCGAATCTAAACGATTCTGTGCTTTGTCAACAAGCGACACTTGTACGGTATACTGACCATCCGCGCTCCCATCCCGAAGGAATGAAGCCGCAAGTGTTAGATAGAGTTCACCCGCTAACGCATCAAACGTCAGGGTTGTCGGCACAACCGCACCTGAAGCATCCACCAATGCAATCGCTTGGTCCTCAAAAAACAGATCCGCGGGACCCCTATCTTCAACAGTAAACACAAATTGCCTGAAATCGCCACGGATATAAGAGACAGGGTCACTCAATATTAGCGGAGAGGCTGCCGTTATCCGAGGCTTCTCCGTGTCATAGATAAATTGACGATAGACCACATCCCCCCGTCTTCCTGCCTTATCAACGGATGTAATTTCTACTGTATACTGTCCATCAGCACTACCGTCTGTCGGGAGAGATAACGGTTGCCATGTCAACTGGTCAACGCCATTGGACGACATCCGACCCGGCACAACCGCACCTGAAGCACTCGTCACAAGGATACTTGAGCCTTCACTCCCCAAAGCCAATCCAGTTTCAGTCGGGTCAAGGAATCTAACACTTATTACCACCTTGCCGGCATTGACGTACGCAATGTCGTCCTCTTGTTCAGCAATAACCACCCTATCAACGCTCGGCGGCGGTATATCCAGAATAAACTCATAACTCGTTGCACCCGATGCCGCATTACCGGCTATATCCTGAGGGGTCACAGACAAGGTGTATGAACCAATTTGCGTCAATTCTAAGAAATCCACAACAACCTTAGAAATACCATCATCTTCTAACGTGAGTAGAATTGCTGCTTCATCAGGACCGATCAACTCAATCACCGTATTCGAGAAATCAACTTCCGTCAACTCTTCAAACGCAAGCGTGATACTACTAATAGACGCCAAAAACTCAGTCGTTCGATCTGGCACAAGTGCCACCGGCGGATCGGTATTTACCAGAACCGAGGTTAAACGAGGGGCCTTGGAATCATAAACAAATACGTACGCCGAATCTAAACGATTCTGTGCCTTGTCAACAAGCGACACTTGTACGGTATACTGACCATCCGCGCTCCCATCCCGCGGGAACGAAGCTGCAGGCGTTAGATAGAGCTGATTCGTTAATTCATCAAATGTCAGTGTTGTTGGGACAGCATTACCTGCAACATCCGTCAACGTAATCACTTGATCCGCAAAAAACAGATCTGCGGGCCCCACATCTTCAACCGTGAACACAAACTGTCTGAAATCACCAGGGATATAAGAAACCGACTCACTTAATACCAACGGAGACCCGCTGGTTATCCGAGGGGTTTCTGTATCATAGATAAATTGACGATAGACCACATCGCCTCGTCTCCCTGCCTTATCAACGGGTGTAATTTCTACCGTATATTGCCCATCAGCACTACCGTCTGTTGGGAGAGATAACGGTTGCCATGTCAACTGGTCAACGCCATTGGACGACATCCGACCCGGCACAACCGCACCTGAAGCACTCGTCACAAGGATACTTGAGCCTTCACTCCCCAAAGCCAATCCAGTTTCAGTCGGGTCAAGGAATCTAACACTTATTACCACCTTGCCGGCATTGACGTACGCAATGTCGTCCTCTTGTTCAGCAATAACCACCCTATCAACGCTCGGCGGCGGTATATCCAGAATAAACTCATAACTCGTTGCACCCGATGCCGCATTACCGGCTATATCCTGAGGGGTCACAGACAAGGTGTATGAACCAATTTGCGTCAATTCCAAGAAATCCACAACAACCTCAGAAATACCATCGTCTTCTAAAGTGAGTAGAATTGCCGATCCATCAGGCGCCACTAACTGAATCATAGTATTGGCAAAATCAACACGGGTCGCATCTTCAAATTTAAGAGTCATACGACTTATAGGCTCTAAGATCTCGGTAACCTGCTGCGGCAGCAGTTCCATCGGCGAAGCCGTACTGGCGATAACGGAAGATAAGTGCGGCACCTGCGAATCATAAACTAACTTATGCGCCGCCTCCAGACGATTTTCCGATTTGTCAACAAGGGAAAACGTTATTTGATACGCTCCGTCTGCACTACCATCCCGCCGAAAGGGTTCAGCAAATGTAAAATAGAGTTGACTGTTTAACTCATCGATGGTGAGTGTCCCCGCGACAGGTGCTTCGTTAGCATCAAAGAATTCCACGGCTTGATCTTCTAATTCTAAACCCGCGGGTCCTACATCTTCGAGGGTGAATTGGAATTGTGAGAAGACACCACCAACATAGGTGACAGGCTGGTTCAATTCGAGCGGTGTCGCAGCAGTAATACGCGGGGTCTGTGTGTCGAAAACGAACTGTCGATAGACCACCTCGCCCTGCCTACCCGTTGCATCAACAGGCGTAACAGCAACTGTGTAACGTCCATCTGCACTTCCATCAGTTGGGAGGACGACGGGAACCCACGTTAACTGATTTGTTCCATTGGATGTAGTGATACCCGGTGCCGGAATCCCGGTAGGGTTGGTGACAGTGATAGTTGAACCGTCCTCACCTAAATCTAATCCAACACCTGTTGGATCCGAGAAGGTAGCCACTATCTGAGAAGCAGTTTCGTTAACGTAAACAATTCCCTCAACATTTCCATCAATTAAAACGGAACTGACAATAGGCAAAGCGAGATCAATCTGAAACCTATAAACAAAGGGTGCTGTGCTCTGATTGCCCGTCAGGTCTTGGGGTGTAATTGAGAGAAGATACTCACCGGGCTGCGTCAAGGCTCCAAAATTAAGCGTTAAAGTGGTTTTTCCATCATCAAAACGGTTGATAGGTATATTTCCGCCAGTTGGATCCGCAAGCGTGACACTTGTATTCTCAAAGTCAACATCGCTGTCGGAACCGAGTAAATTTAGCGATGTGCCGCCGGATGTGGCATCGAAAGTTACGATGATTTGTGAGAAACTTGTATCAATGCTTGTCGTCCCACGCGTAGAAAGTAATAATCCGGATTCGGTTGCGACCGCCACACTTTCAATTGCCGGAAATTGTGTATCTAAAAAGACCGAAAATTCCTGTATGTAACGCTCGCCTTTAAAATCAACAAACGTTGCAGCTATAGTGTATTCGCCATCAGCACTGCCACTGCGAGGCACTACAACATCGGTGCTCCAAGTCAAGCGGTTATTTACGGGATCAGTTTCAATTCTTCGTTCTGGAATAACAACGCCCTGCGGGTTTGTGACCGTGACAGTTGAGGCGTTGAAATCAATGCCTGAACCGATATAATCAATAAGTTCGACAACGATCATGGGCAAACTATTGACAGTGGTTGCCTCAGGCATCGTTAATTGTACTTCGGTCCGGCTTTGACTCACGAGATAGAATTCATGGCGAGCCGTCGCACTGACGTTGCCAGCACGGTCGGTCGGTGTAATTTCTATTGCGTAGGTCCCGTCATCAGAACCGTCCAAGGCAACGGATTCTAACACCGTTAGTGTGGCAGTATCCCTACCATTATTTGTAATATTAACAGGAACCTCTATTTGTGTTCCGCCGACATCGTGTGTCAGTCGGAAACTGCTCTGAATGAAATCAATACCACTGGTTACTTCATTCAGGACCACCTGGACCTGTGACAAATCGCTGACGGTTTCATTCGCTGCGGGGACAGTAGATACAAGGGTTGGCAGCTCGGTATCATAGAGGAGTAGAAAGGTCTCGCTGTCCGAGTTGCCGAGTGTATCGGCGAATTGTACATCAAGCCTGTAACTCCCATCCTGATTCACAAGCGGTTCATCCAAAACGTAGGTAATCTGGGTATTCGTTCTATCTACAAAGGTACGACCCGCGAGTCGCTCAGTCGTATTTCCATTGCGGATAGCACTAAACTGGATCCGCGTGCCCTGCTCAAAATCGACACCGACCCCAGCATTGCCGTCGCTAAAAGCGGCAACAATCTGTGTAAGGGGCTGATTGTGGTAAATGGTATCGCCAATTTGGCTAAAGGATCCGCCTCCCTGTGTTGGACTTAAAGAGGTGAGTTGCGGTGGAAGGTTATCATAAACAAAAGGGACACGAACAGCACTGCTTTGATTACCGGCATTATCAATACCAACAACTTCAACGGTATATTCTCCATCGCGAAGACCGTCTTTGGGGGATAGCGGTGCCAAAAGTACCCATCGAATTCTATTTCTTCCCGGAAATGTCTGCCGCCCTAAAATCTCACCCTCCGGTCCGGTGAGCCGAATCGTTGAACCAGAGAGGTTAACACCGTTTTCAAAATTGTCTGCGAGTGTCGCTTCAACAAAATCTAACTGACGGCTGACGCCACTCCCTGGAGCGATAGTTCCTGTGTTGCCAGCAACGCTCACTAAATTGGGAGCCACATTATCAAAGGTGAATTCCGTTGTCTCTTGAACAAGATTACCGGCTTTATCAACAAGTGTGATTGTTAGTGTATAACTTCCATTTTCGGAACGTATGTCTAAAGGGTTCCCTAAACTAAAACTCAGCTGTGTTGTATAATTGAGGTACCCCCTACGTACAACACCGCGTGCATTTTTTAAGACGACATTCGTCCGCTGCGCGGCGAAATCAATCGCGCTCCCTTCATCTACGTCCGGTATTACAGTTATGTTCCGTAAGGGGACATTGATAAGAATGCCATTGGTAAGCAACAGATTTGGATCGTCATTGGCAAATACGCTGGAAATGCGAGGCGGTCTGGTATCTAAAATAGCCTCAGCGGTTCTTTCCAATACTTCGCCCGGTGCGGCTTCCTTATCAAGAACAACGCTAATTGTATAAGTTCCGTCGGCTAACTGTACATCGTTAGTACGTCCATCCCAACTGATACGGGCTGACTGTCTCGGGAAGATAGTCCCCCGCCGAATAAGATGTTGATTTGCCCGAACAGTATAAGAATCGCCCTCTATGGCAGTTTCATCATCAACGGAAAAAATAATATTTAAACGTTCCTTCTCTCCTCTAAAAATCGAATCACCGTTTGCATCAAGTGATAAACTCGTGAGACCTGCCCAGACATCAGCAGGCACCAACAGAACTGCAAGACAGACGACAAAAACCTGACTTATGATAGCAAGTTTCGGCTTGCAAGCAACGCCGCATATATTTTTAATTTTTGGCACTCGTTTCTCCCTTTAGTAGTTATCGGCTATCGGTTATCAGTTATCGGTTAAAGAGAGTCTCTGCAACAATTTCCTTGACCTTGAACGCTCCAAGACACGGTTCCCAGTTAGGGATTCTCTAATAACTAAAAACTAACAACCCGGGGAATGCCATACGGGGAAGCCCACACGGGCTTCATACCGTTGA
>VXZL01000037.1 GCA_009845505.1 Candidatus Poribacteria bacterium
ATACCGAATTCCCACATTTGGACAACTTAGCATGCAAAACACAAATTGCGAGTCGAGAGGAGTTGTCTGCTTATATTGACAAAGAATTGCCAGCATGGAAACGCTACCTCATCCAGCAGCATCTCAAAAAATGCGGGACCTGTGCCGATTACGTGCAGCGGTTGCGAAAAACCGATAAATTTCTACGTCAAAGCGGAGAAGTAGAAGTCTCTACTGACTTTTTAGCGGGTGTTATGACGCGTGTATCAGAGATAACACAACATCAACAACAAACGTCCCGTTGGTCTCGCGTCGTGCAAAGTTTGGTGCCAGGGTTAGAAACCTCTCCCACAAAATGGTTCCGACATCTCTCAATATTGGCTTACAAACTGCGCCAGAATATTCAGACGCGCAGCCCGATTTACATATTTGCCCTAACCTTCTGTGTCTTTACGATGGTCGGTGTGACGCTCTACCCACCGCGCAGTGACAGATTTGGACAATCGGCACATGCGTGGAAGAAGTCGGATGCGCTGCATAATGAGAAGTTAATATCCTTTGAGGTAATTCGTCGCGATCCGCCTAAACGTTTACTAACGACCAACCTTTCAGCAGAATAGCCGTCAGCTACGGGACAGTGGTTTGCGTCACCTCTCAGCGGTCAACAGATCGTTGTGAGTATTACCAGTTACAACGTCCTCTATCTGGCTGCTGATCGCTAACGACTACTAAAAATGAAATCTGTAACTCGGAAAGCGTTATTCATTTCGCTAATATTCCACTTTTTTTTCCTGATCACGACGTTCTACATCGCCGTCCAGAACCAACCGATAGCGTCGGAGAAAGCAAATCTTGCGGTGGAACTGATTTCAGCAGAACACACTGTCCAACCAAAACCACTGCTGAAAAAGGTCTCACCCCGTTTTAGCGCGCCTACACGTGAATTAGCACCTATCTCGCCACAAGTCAGTACTGGCGAATCCGTGCCATCTTTAGCAGCCCCTGTCCCGATAACCCCTGAAACGCCGCGTCCCGCCTTAGGACGCAACTTGGATGCTGAAGTAGAAAAAGAGGAGCCATCAACCGCTCTCAGTATCGCAGAACAGAACTGGAACGAGGTCAGCACGGAAACTCGGAACCTTCGGGACATCAAGGGAAATTTATCGAAAACGGAAGCCGCAAGTCCAGCAGGAAACAAGACTTTCGGTGTGAAACGTCCGGGTCCTCCGCGCGCCCAACGCGCCACAGAAGTTGTGCCGATTAAAATAATCGAAGAAGAGGTAAGTTTCTCTCCGGCACAGTTAGCAGAAATACGTGAAAAACGGAAAGCACTCCCACACGTCCCGTTTTCAAGACTTATGGAAAAACTGGGGCGAGAGATTGTCGAAACAAGCGACGGTGGCCCCATTGATGTCGTCTTCGTTATCGATGCCAGTGGGAGTATGCGCGATAATATCAAATCTGTCGTAGAACACCTCAAGGAGATGGTAGACGTATACAAAGCCGCTAAAATAGACTACGCCCTGGGGGTAACGGAATTCTGGGCGAATAAAAACCGAAACAGAATCAGCGTTTTTCAACTCACAAAGAGTTTCACGGCGTACAAACGCACCCTTCAAGCGATTGACGTACATCAAGACGAACACGCACTGGACGCTATTGTACAAACCGTCAAGGAACTCCGATTCCGCCCGACATCTAAAAGGCATTTTATTCTTGTTACCGATGAAGCTTTGACAAGTCGAGACGGATTGGCGGTCGAAGATGCAATCGCGTATTGCCGAGAGTTCGGCATCTATGTGAACGTGCTTGGACTTCCTATTGATGAACACCAAATCCTCGCTGCGAAAACAGGGGGTAAGTGGCACGTTATTCCTGAAGAACGACAGCCACAAATAGCGCAACGAATCAATGTTCAAAAGACACCGCGAAGCAAAGCGGCATCCCTCCGCCATGCCCAATGGGCAAATGTTACAAAAATCGGCAGCGATCTACTCCAGCATGGTAGCAGCACACCGGTTGATATTGTGTTGTTTGTTGACAGTAGCAAGAGCATGGACGAAAAACTACCACATTTTCTGCGACAACTCGACATCATCGTTCGTGATTGGGATAACGCCTTTATAGATTACCAAATAGGTGTGGTGCGTTTCCGATCGCGGGCATCGGTGAACATTGTGAACGTGTTCAACCCACCGCAAACACTGGAAGAGATTCGGAAAATCGTCGAATTGCCGTGCCAAGAAAACGAAATGTTGTTAGATGCCGTCGCTGAGGGACTGCGGCGGCTTAAACTCCGTTCAAATGCGCAGCCGTATTTTATCTTGATTACAGATGAGCCAGCAGATGGTGAATACTCACCGCTCGCAATTATTCAAATGTTACAGCAAAAACGTGTCCTTGTCAGTGTTGTTGGCACTTACGACGATTTTCAGCAGCAGGTCGCAAACAAAACTGGCGGCGTATGGGTGCCTATCCCAGAAGGACATACAACAAATAATCTGTATTGGTAATTTTTAATTATTAAATATGGGCGTTGCGTCCGTTGTCCGCAACGACCTAAAATTGTTAAGAACCCTATCTTAGGT
>VXZL01000431.1 GCA_009845505.1 Candidatus Poribacteria bacterium
ATCTCGCATTGCTGAATATAAATACTTGTTTAGTATCTGCCCAAGCCCCAACAGCTGCTAAAATCGTGTTTGCGGCAAATCGGGAGGGCAATCGAGACATCTACATTATGAACCCGGATGGAACCGAACAGATAAACCTCACGCGGCACAAAGCCGACGATATTTCGCCAGTTTTCTCTCCCACTGGGGAACAGATTCTTTTCGCGTCGGACCGCGACCAACTTTCGGACAGTTGGGATCTGTATTTGATGGATACTGATGGCGGAAACGTTCGACAGGTGTTTGAAAAATCAGCGGATAGAAGGCACCCAACTTGGTCTCCATCTGGAAAACAGATCGCCTACACTCGAGTTGATCATGGTGAGCGGTTCCTATACATCGCAGCTATAGACGGAAAAAAGGAAGAGCAGGTGGCTATTGGTCGTTCATCTACATGGTCTCCAGATGGCACAGAAATAGCGTTTCTTAGCGGAGCACTTGATAAACCCAGACGCATCAGTTTATTAAGGGTGCAAACGAAAAAGCAGACGTTTCTCTCTTTTCCTAAAACTCCAACGTGGGTTCGCACTCCTTCATGGTCGCCAAGCGGCGAAAAGATAGCATTTTCGTGGGTAAATCGAGTTGAACTTCGACGTGAGGATTTTCAAAAAGAGACAATCTATGTTGTAAACCACAATGGCACAAGTTTACAACAAATTGTTGATGAAGCGGGTCCCGCAGCTGTTGATCCAGTATGGTCACCCAGTGGAAAAGAACTACTTTATATTCAAGCAGACGACGTTGATGCCGTGTTCCCCATTCGTCGGCAAGTATTCAAAATCGCACTGAATGGTGGTCCGCCTATACAACTCACACATGTTGGCTTTGGACATCATCTTGGAAACTGGTTTGACCCGGCATATGCGTTGCCGGTTTCTCCACAACCCCGGCTGCTAACAATACTGTGGAGCCAAGTGAAACAACAGAAGTTTTAAACATAAAAGCCTTGAAACCACTTTGGTAGAAATGTTGTCCAAACAGCATACGCCTACCGAAGTTGAATGTGTTTTCAAGCATTTCCGAGGGAAAGGCTCAATTCTCGCAGCGAAATAATTCGCCTTGGAAATGGTTTTCCTAACGCACTTGGGTTGGGAACTCAATCCCGCCGGAGTAGAGCACCGGCAGAAAGGAGAGAAACCTGAATGAAAACAAATCTCCGCGGTAAAATCCGCGAATTCATGCAGTCCGAAGAAGGCAAAGCCGGAATAAAATCCCCGTTGACCCTCGGTATTGCAACCGGTGGAATCCTACTCGCGCAAGCAATCATCGGAACGCCAGCCGAAGCAGGAGGGTTATGCGAAAACGACGATCACTGCGTGGATCCTGAGACCTGCAATGACAAAGTTTTTATCGACAACCGATGGGTCGGTACATGTTATTAACAATGTCAATATAGACTGTGGCTTAGATCGTCATAGTCTTGTTGGCTTTCCAGCGTGTGGTGGTTTTACTACCACACGCCCCTACATACTGGGTCTGTTACGTTTTTTCATTATCTACGTTTTTTCATTATCGGAAATACACCTATGAAATGCCTACTCATTTTTTTTCTAACCAGCCTGATGCTATTATGTGCAAGGATGGACCCAGCTGGCGCAGAGGCACCGCTGACTCCCAAGATCGTGTTTACTTCCGCGCGAGATGGCAATTACGAGGTCTACATCATGAATCCCGATGGTAGTGAACAGATAAACTTAACACAACACCCCGCAAATGATCTTCAAGCTGTCTGGTCTCCAAACGGCGAGCAGATTCTTTTCGCCTCCGATCGTAATGGTGTTCGAGACCTCTACTTAATGGATCCGGATGGTTCCGACGTTGAACGCGTTTTTGAAAAAGAAGTCTATAGAGAAAATCCGACATGGGCACCCAATGGCAAACAGATCGCTTATGTACACATAAACTGGAATCTTCTCAACTTCATTATCCACATTGCCACCCTTGGGGAACAAGAACCAGAAGAATTTGCTGTGGGTCCGTCCCAACCCGCGTGGTCACCGGACGGCTCGCAAATAGCCTGCTCTGTAGGAGGTAGAATTGCGTTTATTAACATCCGCACACGATTGCAAAAACGACTCTTACCCCGGAAAGCAACGCATTGGCAATTTCATCCGTCGTGGTCAGGGACAGGGAATAAAATCGCTTTTGCTTGGAATAGCAATCCGTTACCGCCAGACCTCGAGCCGGGCCAACCGGTACCTGGGGAATGGGTGGACCAGCAAACCATTTACATTGCGAATTACGATGGCACCGATCTCCAGCAGCTTGTTGATCAAGGAGGACCTTATGCACAGTACCCAGCATTGTCGCCAAGTGGCGATGAAGTTCTTTATACACAGGAAATTAACGGGCAATTCCAAGTCTTTAAAGTCAACATGAACAGTGGCATTCGGACGCAGTTGACGGATAATGTACGGAGTTTTGGAGGGGACTGGTTCGATCCTGAGTATGCGTTATCCGTTTCACTACAACCACACCCACTAACCACGACATGGGCAGAAGTCAAAAAGAGATAGTGTTTTAGAC
>VXZL01000662.1 GCA_009845505.1 Candidatus Poribacteria bacterium
TTTCAACACTGAATTCAGAGTCATTTGCTCAAGCTTTAGAAGAACGGCTAAACGAGCTCGGAGAATCTTTGTCGATATCAATGCGACAGAAATTGCTGGCCCTGTTCAGTGAACAACAAACCTTCAGCAGAACAAGAAATGTAGACGAGGCTTCAGTACGGCTCCGCTTTCGTATTATGACAGAAGTTAAAGCTGGCGCGAATATTTTCAATCCAAATCAGTACCCACAAATCCAAGATAATACATTGAACTTCGTTGTTCCATGCCATAGTGATCCTGAGCAAAATCAACAGAAAAATAAGATGCAAATTGCCTTTGAAGATATGAAATGTGCAAAGTTATTTTTTCAAATGGAAATTTTTGTTCTCCAACACCATTTTAACGGAAATTTTCTCGTTTTTCAGATGCATCTACCAACTTTGACCGAAGGAGGGTAGAATAATGGAACAAACAACCTACTTAGCAGGTCAGGTTGCCAGGGAAACACAAATTCAGGAGTGGGTGGAAACCTTTCACCAAAAAGGCTGCCTGTTTCTGCAAAACGTTTTGCCTCCCGACTTGTGCACGCAACTTCGACAGGACTTAGAATGGGCACTCGAAAACAACCCGAATGGCTTGAACAGCGGAAGTCCAGCAGGTCGTATGCATTTAAGCCACAGGATGTTTGAACACAGTGAAGCCAACCGCCGACTCTTCGATCTTGAGCCTATCGTCTCTTTTGCTGAAGCACTTGTCGCGGAAAACTGCCACGTCATTCACAACAATTCGTTCCAGACCTATCCCGGTGGCGGTATCACGTCCTGGCATCAAGATGACGCACCGCACTATATCGTAACAGAAGGTGAACCGCCAAAGAACGTCCGGCTGCCGGTACTACTCTTTACGGCGAATTACTACCTAACCGATGTCACCGAAATCGAACACGGCGGCACAGAAGTTGTCCCAGGGTCCCATCTCTTTGGCGCATCGCCACCGAATCCGATAGAGGGAACGGAGTGGGAAGAAAAAATTCAGTATAACCTCGGAAACGCCGGAAGCGTTATTATGTTCAACAATCAGGTATGGCATCGCGGCGGTCCAAACCAAAGCCAGCGCACCCGATATATTACGCAGGTAACCTATGCCCGCCGACTCGTTGGACATAAATATTACCCATTCATGAACTACAATATGCCGAATTCCGTCTACAAGAAAGCGAGCCCGCGTTTACGGCGATTACTCGGATTCCTCAATCACGGTGCCTACGGTTAGGGTGCTTCGCAGTTAGCAGATAGCAAACAAACAACTGTTAATCGCGAACAGCCAAACGACATCCCCTATGAAAGCAGTCGCCTTCTCAGAACAAGGAAGTACTGAAGTGCTTCAATATATAGACGTTCCTAAGCCAACGCTTGATACTAACGAAGTACTGGTTAAAGTCGAAGCCTGTGCCGTGAACTATTTGGACCTTCACGCACGACGGAATCGACCGGAGATAGCAGCAAAACTCCGGCGAGGCGACACCCCACACATACTCGGATCCGACATCGCTGGAACAATCGCCGAGATCGGTGCCGCAGTCCGCGGCGTTTCAGTCGGCGATAGAATCGTCCTCGCGCCCTGTATTCCATGTGGTGTTTGTAGCGACTGCCATCGCGGTGCCGAAAACTTGTGCGATACACAAGAACTTATCGGCTTTCAAACAAACGGCGGATACGCAGAATACGTAAAAGCACCCGTACAAAACGCTATTCGGATGCCAGATGAACTTTCGTTTGTTAGTGCCGCTGCAATGCCGATTGCGTATCTCACAGCATGGCACATGCTAATGACGCGCGCCCAACTTCACCCCGAGGACGATATTCTAATTCTCGGCATAGGTGGTGGGGTCGGGAGTGCCGGGCTACAAATCGCAAAACTAACCGGTGCCAGAGTTTTTGCTACAGCGAGCAGTGATGAGAAACTTGAACGCGCCCGACAGATGGGCGCAGATGTTACAATTAACTACAAAGATACAGATTTTTCGGAGGTGGTACTCAATGTAACGGAAGGACGAGGGGTGGATGTTGTACTTGAACACGTCGGTGCTGCAACATGGGAGCAGAGCATCGCAAGTCTGGCTAAAAATGGAAGGTTGGTCTCGTGTGGGGTAACAACAGGCAATATCGGGACAATTAATATCCGAAAGATGTATCAGAAGGAGTTGACTGTGATGGGTGCTGCACTTGGCACAGTCGCTGAACTGCGAACACTTATCCATCTTGCCGGACAAGGGAAACTCCAACCTATTATAGATCGGGTCTTACCGCTTCATGAGGCGCGTCAGGCACATCTATTGTTGGAAAACCGTCAAAACTTCGGTAAAGTTTGTCTATGCCCATAAAGAGACATAAACCTTTTTCAAATGTCAAACGCTACACTGGGACTGAATCGGTTGAATACCAAACCTGCTACTTTGAATCCAAACCCGTTTTTTTTCCTGCCACCTTCGCCGCTTCCGCTTTCGTCTTGAGAAACTCATAAAATTCGTAGAGTGTATCTTTATCTTTCTCAGTAAATTCCATCATACCCCTAAACAT